>NZ_RAWP01000013.1:0-129083 GCF_003668935.1 Corallococcus sp. AB032C
GCCCCACCCCGCTCACCCCGCGCCCGTCACGTCCACCGCCTGATCGAAGGCGAGCCCGCTCGACGCCTCGCCCCGTCCCGCCTGCTTCCGGATGCCCAGCCACACCCAGGCGCTTCCATCCGTCCAGCGCGTACGCTGGAAGCCCTGGGTGACACGGGCGCCCGCGCGGGGCACCTCCTCCTCGTGCACGAAGTACGACCGCGCGGGGGTCGCATCCAGCCCCTCGCGCATCAACGCCGTGCGCGGCTCCACCTTGAGGGGCTTCCTTGGGTCGCCTTGAAGGATGCGCGGCAGCGCCGCCCGTTGGAGCTGGACCTGCCGCACGTCGTCCGGCAGGTGCACCGGGATGAAGGGGATCCACTGCTCCGGCACCGTGTTCATCACCTGGTAGCGGAGCTTCACGCCGTCAGCCACGGGCGGAGGCGGCGGAAGCGCGCCGCCCAGCACGCGCAGGAGGTCCTGCTCCAGGAACGCCCGCAGCTCCGTGGCGGCCTCCGCGCCGGGCTTCGCGCTCCCGTCCGGCAGCCACACCGTCTTCTCCACCGCCCAGGCGGAGTTCGCCAGCTCGTCGCGCACCAGCAGGACCTCCTCCTTCGGCGCGCCCTCCTGCACCTTGTAGGCGGTGGGGAGCAGCAGCAGGCTCCTGTCCACTGCCCGGCGCGCCTGTCCCAGCGGGCTGGCGTTGAACATCGCCCAGCGCCGCCAGTCATCGCCCGCGCCGCTCCCCGTCGCCTCCACCCACGTCCGCTCGCCAAAGACGTTCGTCACCGCGAGCCCGCGCACGGACGCCACGCAGCCCACCGGGAGCGTGCACGGCACGATGAACCAGTCATTCGCATACACCAGGCCGAACTCCATCAGGAGCAGCTTGGGCAGGTCCGTGGTGTCAGGCTTGATGCCGCCGAAGTTCGTCTTCCCGTCCTCGAACGCCCACCACCGCGTGTTCGGCATGCCCTGGAAGGACACCGGGGTCGGCACCATCGAGCGCGTCTCTCCCGTGGACAACCCAACCTGCGGCGTGGCCCCGTCGGCGTCGTCCAGGGCGTACCAGTCCAGGTGCCCGTCCGCGTATGCCTCGGCGCGCAGCGTCTTCTCCCCCGCGGCAGTAGGAGCGGAGACGGCGAACTGGTACTCCAGCCGGTTCGCGACCCAGGCGTCCTCCTCCGGGGAACCGGGCTGCGTGACGAGCGCGGCGAACCAGGCCACGAAGCGCCCCGCCAGCGCGTCCGCCTCCGTCTCACGCCCCGCGAGCGCCGCGATGCCATCCGACGCCCGGCCCGGCGGAGAGGACGTCAGGTGCGCGTGCAGCGCTCCGCCGTCCAGCTTCCGGCCCGCGACCGCGGCGAACGCGGCCCACACCTCCGGGTGCGCGCAGGTGGTGGCGTCCGCCGGATTCGCGGGGTCCGGCGCCCGCACCGGGTAGCGCGCCAGGAACTGCGCCGTCGCCGCGGTCACGTCCAGTCCCGGCAGCGTGCCCAGGAGCTTGAGCCAGTAGCGTCCCAGCAGCAGGCGCACGTCCAGCGCCAGCACCTGCGCGCCCCGCGAAAGCGGCACGGGGCGCCGCTCCACCCGGGCCTCCAGGGGAACCGTCGCGTCGAACGGCTCCGCGGCGCCTCCCGCCGCCTGGTAGCCCGTCAGCGGCGACGTCTCCACGCGGAGCTTCGCGAAGATGGGCGAGCCCGCGTCGTCGCCCTGGAGCTCGCCCATCTGCCACTGCCGGGTGATCAGCCACAGCGCGTCGCGCACCTCGGCGCGCAGGGCGCGGTCGAAGCGCTCGGCGCGGGGGCGCCCCTCCAGCCGGTTCCACAGCGTGAGCGTGGGCGACTCCCGCCGCTGGAGCACGCCCACCAGGTCGGGCGTGATGAAGGGAGCCGTCACCGTCCACCTCCGTTCGCCAGCGAGAGCACACCGTTGTTGAGGGCCCACGTCGCGGAGATGGTGAGCTGATTGACCGTGGAGGCCGTCACCGTCGCGGGCAGCAGCTGCGCGTATGCAGTGCCGTCCAGGTGCACCGGCTCCACCGCGCGGCAGCGCGCCAGGTCCAGGGTGTCGTTCAGCGCGTCCACCAGGTCCGCGAACTGCCATGCCCCCCGGAACTGGGACGGGGTGACGAGCAGGAAGGACTGCGGCGCCTCGTTGTCCGGCCGGTCGAAGTGGAACGCCAGCCCCGTCGTCGCCTCCGTCGCCGGGATGACCTCCGCCCATTCATCCAGGAGCAGGCCGCACTGAGGACGGGCCTTCGCGAAGGGCGTGGAGAACCGCGCCGTGTAGAGCAGGCGATCCTGGTCCTTCGAAAGGTCGGGGGGCACCTCCAGCGCCGCCCAGCGGTCGCCCACCGACACCGGCAACTGGAGCGCCGTCAGCTCCGGCTCCGGCCGGCCGAAGGCATCCGCCAACAGCGTCACCTGTTCGAACACGCGGAGCTTCTCGCGCACGCGCGCCGCGCCGTGGAACCAGGTGTCCAGGGGGAAGTCCACCTTCACCGTGTCGGTGAGGTAGCGGAAGAGCTCCCCGCTTGCGCTGTACGCGACGGCGCGCTCCAGCTCCTCACCCTGCGCTGGCGTGAGGGTGAACTCCGGCACCACGACGAACTCCTCCCCCAGGAGCGCCTTGCCTGCCTGCACCAGCGCCTGGACGCGCGCCACGGGGTCTCCGGACGCGTCGTACGTGTCGAGCAGTGTCTGGCTTTGCGCCAGCCGCGTGTCGGCCTGGGCGATATTCACCTCGCACACCCGCACCGCGTCCGTGACGAAGCGGATGACGCGGTCGACCTCCGTGTCGAAGCTCAGCGCCGTCACGTCGAACGAGGACAGGGGAAGCAGCGCCTGCGCGTCCGCGAGCAGTGGCGCGACCTGCGTGCGCGTCGTCCGCTGGAGCGCGTCCATCGCGTTCCTCCGGTCGAAGAAGGCCGTGCGCCTCGCCGCCAATTGCGTGCGGAAGACGTCAGGTGAGCCGGGCACGGCCGCCGTCACGTCCGCGGACACGCGCCAGAAGGCCTCCCGCAGCTTCGCCAGCCGGTCCGCGTCGGAGGTTCCCGGCGGCAGGTTCGCCTCCGCCACCATCAGCGCGTCGAACTCCGCGAGCTTCGCGTCCCAGGCCGTCACGCGCTCCGCCACCTTGCCCAGGACGGCCTGGAACACCTCCGTGCGGAACGCCTGCACGAAGCCCCAGCCCGCTTGCGGAAGCGCGAACCGCGCCGCCTGGGACAGGTCCGGCACCAGCTGCTCCGCCCACCCGTCCACCGCCGCCAGGATTGCGGGGCGCTGGGCCGGCAGGTCCGCCAGGGGCGCCGCCATCGTGGCCCGCAGGCCATCCAGCGCGACGCGGGTCTCCTGCAACGCGGCGCGCGGAAGCCCGATGCGCTCCCGGGCCACCGCCGAGGCCGCGTCGTCCTGCGCCGCCGTCGCCTCGTTGGCGAGCGCCGCGTCGCTCGCGCGCAGCGGCCGGGACAGCGTCACCAGCCTGCGCAGGGCCTTCAGTTGCGGCAGCACCTCGAAGACGCTGTACGCGGCGGTCCCCTTCTCCCGGTAGCGGATGACCATGGACGTGTCGGGACGGGGCGCGAAGTGATCCGTGGCGTAGGCCAGCACGCGGTCGTCCAGCTCCGCCATCGCCTGGGAGCCATCAGCGCGCACCACCAGCACCCAGTCCAGCGGCTGCAAGCCGAGCGCATGCAGCGTCACCGGGCGCGCGACCTGGGCGCTCGTGGCCGCCTCGCGCAGCACCACCGTGCAGCCCACCTGCGCCAGGTCCGGCAGGAGCGACGCCAGCCACTGGTTCAGCGCGGGCTCCGCCTGCGACCGCGGCGTCATCGTGAGGCCCGGCACGGGCGAGGCCGAAGAATCCAGCCCGCTCTCCAGGTGGAGGCCCACGCGGTGAGTGAGGCCCAGGCCGCTCACCGGCGTCTTCACCACGTCGGGGTCCGGCGTGGCGCCTCCGGCGCTGAACGCATCGCTCGCCGCGGCCGCGCGCTCCGGATTGCCGAGCACCGTCTGGTACACGCTCTCCGCGAGCCCCAGGTCCGCCACCGCGTCCTGACTCTCCAACAAGCGCTGCACCTCCGCGGCGATGGCGGCGGTCTGCGCGGGGCTCGCGGCGGGCAGCGGCAGTCCGAACGGGTAGCTCGCGTTCCCAGTTTGCTGGACGTGCTGGACCAGCGCGAGCCCGTCCACGACGTTGCGCGCCTCCACCGCGTCGATGGGGACGTCCGGCGGCGTGGCGGTGGAGGCCAGCCGATCCGCGACCAACGGGAACGCCTTGCGCAGCGTGAAGATGAACGCGTCCACCTCCGCCAGCCCGTACCGGTCATGCAGTCCGCGCTCCAACTGGTAGCCCAGGAGGGCGCCCAGGCCCTGGCCCTCGCGCAGCCCGTCCAGCAGCGTGAGCGCCGTGCGCACGCGCTCGGAGGTGAGGTTCACCGCCAGGGCCTGCCGGTTCGTCGCGGTGGCGTTGGACAGGTCGCCGTTGCGCAGCACCGCCGCGGCGACGGCCTGGTTCTGCGAGGGCGCGTGGATGAAGCCATGGTTCGTGCTGTCACGCAGGAGCGGCGCGTCGCCCGGCCGCTGGAAGATGGCCGCGAGGTCGGGCTCCAGCTCCACCTCCGTGAGCACCTGTCCCTTGGGCCTCACGTCCTCCAGCCAGGCGTACGCGCCCAGGTAGAGGCCCTGGCGCGGGCCTGCCTTGGAGGCCAGCCCCCGCATCGTCTCCAACTGCACGTGGACCAGCCCCAGCATCCACGCATCCAGCCGGTACGTGCACAGGTCCAGGTGCTCCACGAAGGCCCGCTCCAGGCGGGAGGTGGACGCGTCGAACAGGCGCTCCAGCGCCGCGAGCTGTTCGGCGAGCTGCGCGGTGGAGGACACCTGTCCCAGCTTCGCCGTGAGCCAGTCGGTGATCAGCGCCGTGTTGCTGCCAGTCACCGCGGGCGCTGTCTTGTAGAGCATCGCGTACCGGCTCTCGCTGGCGAGCGCGGGCGCCTGGTGCACGTGGATGAAGGCGGCGTCGTTCCGGGCCGCCATCGCGGTGGTGTCGTCCAGCAGACCGGCCGCCACCTGCGCGCGCACGCTGCCGTCGTGGTAGCCCAACTGCAACGCATGGCGCAGCATCAGGTACAGGAGCGCGGCGGGCGGACTCCCATCGCTGAAGCCGTCCTGGAGGTAGAGCGCGTCCAGTGACGTGCGCGCCGCGTCGCGCAGCCACCGCAGGTAGTTCCTCCCATCCGGCGTGTAGGCCCGCACCGGGTCCTGCTCGGAGAGGGGGCGGTCGTCGATGAGGGGCCCCGTGAGCAACTCGTGGTGCCCCTTGAAGACCTTCTCCAGGAGCGGCGGGGGCGTCGTCCCGGTGTAGCCCAGCCGGGACAGCAGCGCGGGGGCGCCCCCTTGCAGCGGCGCCTGCATCACCGCCGGCAGCAGGAAGGCCGCGTCCAGGAACACCAGCTGGTTGCGCAGCTGCGTGACGCTCTGCGCGTAGCGCGTGGAGAGCTCCGCGGACGTCGGGTGCAGCCCGACGATGTCCAGCAGCGTGGCCTGTGGATCCGCGCCCGGCCGCCCGGTGAACGACACGCCCTGCGCGAGCAACGCCCAGTCCCCCTCCATCTTGCGCAGCACCGAATAGAGGCCCGGGAGGATGCGCTGCCAGCCCTCCGCCTGCCCCCACCACGCCATGCGGGAGAACGCGGTCGCCGGCAGGATGCCGTAGGGCTGCTTGCCAATGCGCAGCGCGGGCACGGCGCCCCGGCCACTCACGTAGCGCGTGAAGAACGTCCGCAGCGGATCCACCGTGGCGTCCGGAATCACGGGCTGCATCATCGTCCGCATCCAGTAGCCGAGCGTCGCCGGCCACAGCGCCACGTTCATCGCGCGCGCGTCGGACTGGTCGCGCCCCGCGGAATTCAGGGTGCGGGTGAACAGCGAGGGTGACACGCCCAGATACTCCGCGAGCCACTGTCCATCGCGCTTCTCCAGCGGATCCGTTTCGAGGGGAAAGCCCTCGCTCCCCTTGAAGAGGACGTCGAAGGTCGCATCCGCGTCGTCCACGAGCGAAGGCACGGCAGACGCATCGTCCGTGTTGTTCGTCGCCGCTCCCTGCGGCAGGAGCGACAGGCCGCTCCGGCCCAGCCGGTGGTGTTCCAGCAGCGACTCCAGCTCCGCCTGGGCCTGGGCCGGGTCCGCGCTCGAACGCAGGCCCAGCACGAGGACGCGGTCGAAGCCCCGGGAGGCCTGGGCCGGCGTGAGGGGGACGCGCAGCCCCATGCCCACCTCCACCGCGCTGGGGAAGTCCACCATCCAGCGCAGGCCCGGGGGGACCTGCATCTCGCCCCCGTCCTGCCGGAGCTGCTCGTCGGGGAGCGCATAGGGATCCGGGCCGGTCATCAGGGGCGAAGACACCGGAGCGCCCACGGCGATGACGTCCGCCTCCCCGGTGGACTGGCCGATGAAGATGAACCGGTCCGGCAACACCGTGGCCACCGGCGCGCGCGACCAGGCCGTGGGCTTCGTCGGCACCCCGTCCGCTGGAGGCAGGGCCAGCTGCACCACCGTGCAGACGACGTCCCGCCGGTCCCGGGAGCTGCCCGGCTCGGCGTCCAGGTTGAAGGGGACATAGGCCGCGACCAGCGACCGCGCTCGCACCTCACCGCCCACCGCCGCTTCCAGTTGGATCCACGCCGACCCGAGCGCCGCCGCGTCCCCTTGCGCGAGCCACACCGCGCGCCAGTAGCCCGCGAGCGCGACCTGCACCGCGCCCGCGAGCGGAACCTCCGTGGGGATGACCAGGAGGACGTCGTCGGGTGAAGCCTTGGAGGGCGCCGCGCCCACCGGACGGTACTGCTGGAGGATCCACTCCGCGCGCCCCGCGCCATGGCTGGCGACCAGGTTGCGCCAGGCCGCGCGCAGCGCCCCCTCCACGCCCCCCGCCGCCCACACCGCGCACCAGTAGCGCCGGGCGCTCACCAGCTCCCCGTCGGAGAGCGTGGGCTCGAAGGTGTCGATGTTCGCGTCGTCGGGATAGATGCGGACCCACAGCTCCGGCGGCGCGGACTCGCCCGGAGCGGCCGCCGTCTTGAAGCGCGTCTCCAGCCGCACCGGGAAGAGCAGGATGGGCAGCCCGTCATCCCACTGTCCCGCCGCGCTGCGCGGATCCGAAACCGCGCCGAAGCGGCCGACCGCCGCGGCCTCCCGCGCTTGCGCCTGCCCGAGCCCGGCCCGCGCGTCCTCCAGGTCCTTCGCCGCCCGGGCGCGCTCCGACTCCGGGTCGCGCCCACGCGACACACCCTGCCCGTCTCCAGCGCGCTGGACGCGGGCCCGTCGCGCCTCCAACCGCGCCAGCCGGTCACGCGCGTTGGCGACCGCCGCCTGTCCCGTCTCCCGCTCCGCGCGCGCTGTTCGCAGCCTGACTCGAAGCTCGTCGAACTCAGCCATGGTGGGTCCTGCCTCGTCATCATCCCGGCGCACGCCCTCGCGGGTGCGCGTCAGGACTCGCGGTTGAGCATCTCGCTCGCGTGCACTGCGACCAGCACGGGCGTCTGGAAGAGGATGTAGGCCACGTCCGCCGCGCTCATGTCGCCGCTCCACGACACGTGCAGGTCGTCCGAGTACTGCGGCAGCTTCTCCGCGGCATCGGGCCCGGTGGGTGGCACCAGCGTGAGCGTGGGCGTCGTGGAGGACACGTCGATGAAGCTGCCGGTTGGGCCCGGCTGGACGTCCTGCCACGACAGGTCGTTCCAGACGTTGAGCACCGGCTCCGCGTCCGTGTCCAACCCGAAGCGCGGGTCCCCCGGCCGCTCCTTGATGACGAAGAACCAACCCGGGTCATCGTTGGGGTTCTCTCCCGTGCCGCCCTCCGCCTCGGCCACCGTGAGGTCGAACCCGAAGAAGTAGATGTCCGGGTCCACCCGCGCGTCGTACAGCGGCGTGCGCACCTTGGTGCGCGGCGGGTTCGCAGCCTCCTCGTCGGTCAGGGTCGCCAGCTGCCGCTCCTGGCTCGGGTCGATGGAGCCGTCCGGCTTGAGCTGCCACACGGCGCGGTGCGCGTAGATGACGGCCGTGGGGTAGCGCTTGAGCAGCTCTCCCCGGATGACGAGCACGGCCTGAGCCGAGTTGTTCCCCGGAGGCGCGCGCGCGTCGTGCTCCCCCAGCTTCGACGCCAGGGGCCACAGGTTCAGCGGGGGGATGTCGCGCAGCTGCTCCCGGAGCGCCGCGTCGTCTGTCTGCTGGGGGTCGAAGTAGCTGGACACATCCCAGAACTGACGGAACGGGCTGCCGCGCTGATCCGTGGGGTACTCGCGCCACAGAAGCTCCCGGGCGAACTCGTGGTTCAGCCCCACCATGTACGCCTCGATGAAGACCTGGTTCGTCTCCAGCAGCGTGATGCTGTTGGGCGCGATGAAATTGACGTTGGGCAGGAACAGCTCGGAGGAGAGCGCCGCGAGCGGCTTGTACATGGGCGCGTCGATGACCGGATAGGCCATGACCTCGGTGAACGGATCCACCTGCTCCACGGTGATGCGCGGAGGAAGGAACACCCCCGCGAGGACTCGCCGGGGCACCGTGAGCGACGGGTCCAGCTTCGTCAGCATGCCCCGGGTGAGCGTCACCAGGTCCAACGCCGCGCGCACCGGAACGGGCCCCGCGCCGGTGCTGACCTGCATGAGCGCGAAGCCATCCCGCAGGGCCGTCTTGAAGCGCACCGCCTCCGGGTTGTCCACGCCTCCGACCGTCGCCGTCAGCGGCGCGCCCGGCTCCGTCAGCACGAAGTCCGCGCTGCCCGGGAGCCGGGCCACCGACTCAGGCGTCTGCCCAGCCTCACTGAGCGCGCCCGCGGCACGGGCAGCCCCGGCCCACCGGGCGAACACCGAACGGAGCACGACCCCCGCGACGATGAGGAGTCCCCCCAGCAACACCCCGAGCACGGGCGAGAGCGCGAACAGCAGCAACGCCAGCAGCAGCGCGAGCACCAGCGGCCCCCACTCCAGCCACGGCCACCGCACCAGCAGCGCGAGCAGCCACGCGGGGACGCCCGCCGGGCTCGCGGACGCCGCCACCTGGTCCACCGTCGTCACGCCGGGTGGCGCGACCTTGGGCGGCGCCGCGCTCACCTCCCCCGCGTTCACGCGCTCGACGAGCGCATCCAGCGGGCGCTCCGCGTCGAACGGCAGCGACCGGATGAGCCGCCCCCGGGGCCGGGCCACCCGGCGCAGGGCGGCGGAGGTCATCGTGGGCTGCACGCGGCTTCCCGCCAGCACGGCGTTGACGGTGGTGGGGCTGGCCAGCACGCGCTTCGCCAGCGGGGCCATGAGCAGGAGCGTGCGCTCGTGGCTCTCCCCCAGCAGCGGCGTCAGCTGCCGGTCGAACCAGACGAGGCCCTGCTGCAGGGCGAGGTGTCCCAGGCGGATGCGGCGGTTGGCCTCCAGCACCTGGCCCACCTGGTCCCAGGCGGCCTCCATGTACGTCTCCTGGCCCTGCTGGATGACGCTCGTGCCGAAGCCCGCGGTGACGCGGTGACGCGGATCCAGGTTGAGGCCGTGCACCCAGTTGTCCACCGGCGTCACCGGCGTACCGTCGCGGTTCGTGAGCAGCCGCTTCGTCAGCGCGTGCCACATGCCGTACAGCGGCGGCGTCACCAGCGGATCCGGGTTGTCCTCCACGCCCTCCCCCAGGCCGGTGCCCGCGTTCGCGTCCGCCGCGGCCGCCGCCGCGTAGTCGTCCGCCAGATCCACCAGCGCGGCCAGGTCCTGCTGGATGGGACGAGGAAACGGCGTGGCCCAGTTCTCGTACCGGTCCAGCTCCGCCAACTCCTCCGGCGTGTAGTCCTCGCGCGGCACGCGCAGCGCTCCGCCCAGCTTGAGCACGCTGCCCAACGTGGGGTCCACCTGTCCCCGCACGTTCGAGCCGGGGTCGGACACATCCAGGTCGCGGCGGCCCACGCGGATGTCCACCGGCCGGGCCTTGAGCAGGCGCACCAGCGTTTCGAAGTCACCGTCGGCGGCGGTGCGGAAGTACCAGCGGTAGAAATAGGGGAACAGCGTGGGCGCCTGACGCGTGCCGCTGGGATAGGCGGGGTCCCACGCGGAGAACGTCGCGTGCGGGCTCTGGGCGGGATCCAACCCCAGGCCCGTCAGCCGCCCCGACTCGAACACCGGCACGAGGAACGCGTGGTAGCCCGAGTTGCCCGACAGCTTCCGCGGACACACGATGCGCGAACAGGCCAGGTCCGGGTTCTCATCCAGCACCGCCTGGAGCCGGGGCAGCACCGCGCTCATGTCGTTCGACGTGAACTCGCCGTCGCTCCCCGCGAGCGAGCGGTTCACGTGGACATGCGCCCAGGCCCACAGCTGATCCGCGGGCGGGAAGACGGAGAAGTCCTCCACGTCGATGTAGGGCAGCGGCTTGCCCGCGACGTCCGCGCCGTCCTGGAACTCCGCCTCCGTGAGCACCACGAGCATCAACCACGGCCGCAGCCGCCCCCGCGCGGCGTCCGGGGCCGCGGGCGTGTACCGCCAGGGAAAGTCCTCGTCGTAGAACTCCACCAGCGGCAGGTGGTTGGGTTCGAAGTTGGTGATCCACGGGCGCGGGTCCGTGCGCACGATGGCGCGCGTGTCGACGCCCTGGATGTCGCCCGGACCGAACAACGCCACGTCGCGCGACAGCGGCTGCGTGACCGTCGTGCCATCCGGCCGGGTCCCCACCAGCGCCAGCCGCACCTGGACCTGGACGCGCAGCTTCTGGTTCGGGTCCTGGTCCGCGCTGGTGATTTCATTCGCCAACCCGCTGCGCAACCAGGGCAGGAACGAGTACGTCGCGAGGGGTGGGCTCATACGGCCTTCTCGAAGGTGGGGATGACGTGCACCTGGTCCGCGAGGCTCGGATCCAACGCCACCTTGCGCGCCATCCAGTCGCGCGCGCTCGCCTCGCTCTGGAAGCTCGCGGACTCGGTGGACACCGCGCGGTTGTCCAGCTGGAAGGCCACCGTGTACGTCTCCGCCTGCACGGTGATGGTGTCCGCGAACGGCCGCAGCTGGGTCCGGGTGGCCTGGGACAGCGCGGAGCGCGCCGTGCTGGAGCCGCGCAGGAAGAAGGTGAACAGCCGCGCCGTGTAGTCGAAGAACTTCCGCGCGAAGCGCTTGGAGTTCGAGTCCAGGATGATGAGCTCGTAGCGCACCACGCGCTTGACCATCCGGCTGGAGCTGAGCACCTGCCCCGCGCCCGACAGCTCCACGCCGCCCGGCTCCGGAGCGAAGGCCGGCCGCGACAGCTTGTCCGCGTCCGTCATGTCCTGGAACTGCGCGGGTGCGAACGACTCCAGCGCGTCCGCGGTCTTCGCCAGTCCACCGGAGGCCACGCTCAGCTCCACGCGGTTCACGTCCGCTGGCGTCTGGGCGCCCACCCGGTCCAGCGTCAGCGCCAGGGGTGCCAGCCGCTGGGACACCCGCAGCACGCCCACCGGGTGGAGCACCAGCCCGTCCTCGGGAGGCAGCGTGCGCAGGGAGACACGCAGGGATTTGCCGGAAGGCGGCAGCGCGCGCCAGCTGTCCACCTTGTTCAGCTCCGCCAGGAGCAGCGGCAAGAGCAGGATGGGCGGCAGGAGCGTGTCCTCGGAGCCGCCCCAGACGACCTCGACATCCACGGAGATGTCGAAGAAGAGCATCGAGATGGAAGCGCTCCCCTTCGCGCGGTAGGGATTCGGCCCCTCCAGCGAGCCCGTCAGCCGCGCGCTGAGCAGATCCAACCCCGCCACGCTGATGGAGAACGTGGCGGAGATGTCGATGGTGAAGAAGAACGGGGAGCGCTGGAACAGGGCGTCGAAGGTGATCTGCCCCTGCACCTTCGCGGAGTCCACGCCGAAGAAGAGGTCCGCCCGCGCGCCGAACTGGACCGTGTTCGGCGTGACGGCGAAGTAGCCCTGGATCTGTACCCGCGCGGTGGACGTGTTGATGAGCGTGACGGCGACGCGCTGGGGCGTGGGAAAGGGCAGCGGCGGCGGGGTGTAGCTCGGGTGGAAGCCGCCCACGCTCACGACCACGTTCCCGTCGTCGCCGTACGCGACCAGCACCCCCATCTGCCCTTCCAGGGTCACGTAGAGGATGCGGGACTCGAACAGCGACGCGAAGAAGTAGAGCCGCTGCTTGTCGAACTCGATGGCGCCCGCGAAGTTGGCCTGGAGCACCAGGAGCGGCAGGTCCTCGTGCGGCAGCGCGACCTTCAACACGCCCAGGATGGCGACGTCGCCGGGAATCTCCACGAAGACGCCCAGCGAGACGCGCAGGAGCGCGGGCGTGCCCCAGGCCAGCTCCACCATGGGCCCCACGAGGAGCGTCCCCTGCTTCTGGGGGAACAGCGTCCGCAGGTCGCTGAGGATGCGCGGCGCGTTGGCCACCACGTCCTGGGGGAACATCACGCTGTCGATGGCGCCGGACCGCACGCCCTCCATCAGCGCCTCCAGGTTCATCGTCCGGTTGAGCCCGAGCAGGCCGCCCACGCGCAGCAGCGTGAAGCCCAGGCCCAGCTGGATGCCGCTGCCGAAGTCCGCCGTCAGCAGGATGAGCAGTGAGAACCCCGGCGTGCCATCCGGGTTCTGCGTGGTGATGAGCCCGATGGCGTTCACGCCGAACAGGTCCGCGAACACCAGCTCCAGCGCGCCCGAGTACTCCCCTCGCGCCGGGTCGAAGAAGAGGGCGCCGCCGCCCTTCACCATCCCCGCGTCCACCACCAGTCCCAGGCCGTCGGGAGGCTTGAAGGCGAACGCCAGGTCCGCCGGGCCCAGGTTCCCTCCGCCATCCGGAAACGTGAACGTCGCCAGCAGGCCCATCCGGTCCACGGACACGGTCAACGGGCCCAACGTCGCCATGAACCCGGCGGACAGCTCCACCGGGATGGCGCCGTCGGAGCGCAGCGTCGCCACCAGGTAGAGGTTGAAGATCTCCAGGGGGCCCAGCGAGACGTGCGCGGGGAGCGCGACCTCCAGCGCCGCGCTGCCCGTGAACGCCACGCCCTTCGAGGGGCTCCACGACATGCCCACGTCGAAGTTCGACTCCAGCGTCCGGCCCGACAGCAGCGTCGACAGGAAGCCGTCACCGCCCTCGCCGCTGATGACCAGCTTCCCCGCGTGCAGCATCACCGCGATGCCGGGATCCACCGTGACCGGCCCCGAGGCCGCGTCCACGTGGACGTCCACCGACACGGTCGCCTGAGGCCCCTGCACCTCCAGGCGTGAGCCACCGGCCTCGCCCAGGAGGAGGAAGGGGTCGGCCCCCGGCGCGCGCGTGAAGGACAGCGCCGTGTGGACGTCCACGGTGCCGGGGTCGTCCACCGACAGGTCGAACAGGGGCCGCAGCGTGAGCGTGAAGTCCTGCGGGGACTGCACCTGCGCGTCCAGGGACAACTGCCAGTCCCCGGCGGTGGCCGTCTCCGAGCGGCTCAGCGCGCCCGGGACTCGCACGCTCAAATCCAACCCTGGTGGGCTGAGGGCGGGGTTCACCTCCGCGCTGAAGGCGAAGGCCTCCAGCATGGCCGGCTGTCCGGGCGGCTGGAGCAACTGCGCGGGAATGCCGAACTGCGTCTCCAGCAGCGCCTGAAGCGCACCGAAGAGCGCCAGGCCGTCGAAGTCCGGGGCGCCCCACTTGTGCACGTCCCGGAGCAGGCCCACGGGGTCCGTGAAGAGCCGCGCCATCCGGTCGAAGTGCAGCGCCTTGCGGGTGTAGGCGCCCTGGAGCGTGCCGGGAGGCCCCGACTCCACCTGCTCGATCTCCATCGCCCCCGTCGCGAGCAGCGGAATCGCGAGCTGGGGGAAGCGGTCCTCCATGTAATCGACGAGGAGCCGCTGAAACAGCTTCGACGCGAACGCGGTGGCGAACGCCGCCAGCTCCGCGCGCTGGGCGGGCGTCAGGGTCGCCGCGCTCGTGCTGAGCGCCCCGAGCGCGGTGGCGGTGGTCCGCGACGCCTGCACCAGCAGCCCGATGCGCTCGACGAGCGCCCGGCCCGTGGCCTCCACCGCGACCGGGTCCTCCGCGCCAATGGCGTCGACGAGCTGCTCCACCAGCGTCGGCAGGTCCGTGGCCGCCGTCATGAGCGAGCTGACGGCGGCGCTCAGGTCGTCCGTCTGCGAAAGCCCCGGCGGCCGGCGCAGGCCCAGCCACTCCAGGACGGAGTCCGCCGTGCCCGCCTCCGCGCGCAGTGCCAGCGGGCGGAAGATGCGCGCCAGCTCCGTCGCGAGCAGCTCCAGGGTTCCCGAGGCGTCCTGGCTCACGAAGCCGCCTCCAGCGCCTGGGCCTGCACCCGCGCGGCCAGGGGCATGCGGAGCAGCGCGAACACACGCTCCCGGTGCTGCTCCAGGCTCCGGCGCAGCTTCGGTGTGCCGTAGCGCGTGAGCAGGCCGCACCAGCGCTCCAGGTACTCCCGCTGGGACTCCGTCTCCAGCGCGGGCGGCGCGTCCGCGTCCAGCGCTCCCTCCAGCAGGCATCGCAGCATCCGGGGTCCACTGCCCCGGTGCCACAGCGTGGCCACCCGCCGGTTCGTGTCGATGAGCCGCCGCACCTCGCTGAAGTGCCGGCTCACCACCGACGCCAGCACCTCTCCCTCCGGCAGCGCGAGCAGCCGCGCCCTCACGATTCGCAGTGAGGGCGGCAGCGACACGGCCGGGCGAGGCCGCTCCGAAGGAACCGCGCGCAAGCCGCCGCCTCCCCCTCCGCCGCCACTCTCCGCCCAGACGCGCTCCATCGCGGCCTGCACGTCGAGCTTGCCCACGCCCCACGTGTCAGGCGTTCCCCCGGGAGGGGGCGGACGCGCGGACACCTTGAGGTACTTGAAGATGTCCTCGCGCTTGAGCCGCGGGTTCAACTCCAGCATCAGCGCGATGGCCCCCACGACGTGCGGTGTCGACATGCTGGTGCCGCCCAGCTCCTCGTACAGGCAGCAGCACGCGTCAGGGCAGCAGGAGCAACAGTTGCCCTGGAGGTTCGCGGCGTCCGCCTTCGCGGACCGGATCTTCAAGCCCGGCGCGGCGATGTCCGGCTTGGGGTTCGCGGCCGCGTTGCGCGCCACGGGACCCCGGCTGGAGGACGGTCGGATGTCCGAGGAGGGAAAGCAGTCGAAGAAGCTCGTCCGCGACTCATGGTTCGCGACGCAGAAGGCCGTCAACGCCGTAGAGGGAATCGTGAGCGTCGATGCCTTGGACGCCCGCACCTTCCCATCCGGCGGGTCCACGGGATCCAGGAACACGGGCTGCTGGGTGGCGCTCTCAATCCAGCAGTGGAACGTCACCGCGGTGCCGGAGGGATTGATGAGGTTGAGCTTCCAATCCCCCGCCGGGATGTTGCCGGAGATGGGCCGCTGCATCCGGATGCGGAAGTTGTTGTCGCGGTCGTTCGCGCCGTTGATGGTGCCGAAGGTCGTCACCGCGAAGCGGCGGTCCTGGCTGTCATTGGCGTTGGCCAGGGCGACCCGGTTCGCCCCATGGTTGGCGGTGCCCAGGGAGTGGGGCCCCGGCTCGATGAGCTCCAGGTTCAGGGTGCCCGCGCGCGCGTACCAGACGTCCAGCTGCGCGTAGCTCTCGTACCCATCCCGGGTGGAGAACTCGACCTCCAGGTTGCCGTTGGCGGGCACGGTGCCCTGGACGTGCGTGCGCTCGTCGGACTCGTTGCCGGCGGCCACCACCACCGCGCGCCCCTCCTTGCCGGACACCAGCGCGTCAATGGCCAGCTCCAGGTTGGACGTCCCGTCGTGCGGCCCCAGATTGGCGCCCAGGCTGATGTTGACCACCGCGGCCTTGCCCACGCTCTGCGCGAACTCGAAGATGAAGCCCACGGCTTCGGCCATCAGGACGTTCGCCCCGAACTCGGGGCCGGTGTTCAGCGGATAGCGCACGAGGACGATGTCCGCTTCGGGCGCCACGCCGACGAAGGTCTTTCCCAACGGATGACAGCAGGTCGCGGGGCCGCCATTGCCCGCGGCGATGCCCGTGACATGGGAGCCATGGCCGACCTCATCGTCCCGCGCGTCGAGACTGCGCACCTGGCCCAGGTCGCCGTGGACCGCCTCGTTGATGCGGGCATTGTCGTAGAGGACGCCCACGCCAAAGGGCCCCGGGCTCTCCGTCCCCGTGGGCGTGAGCCGCGTGTCCCATAAGGCGAGGACGCGCGTGTCCCCCCCGGGCGTCACGAAGCCCCGGTGACGCCAGTCGATGCCTGAATCGATGACCCCGACGATGACGCCCTTGCCCCGGTACTGCACCGGACCGATGTGCACCCCGTCCGCATGGATTTCGGGAACGCTGTAGTTGAGCTTGGGGTGCATCCGGACGGAGCCTTCCAACTGCGACACGTGCTCGATGGCGGCCAGCGCCTCCAGCTGCTCTGGCGGCGCCGTGCCCGTCGCGATGGTGTAGCCCCGGGTCGCATGGGGAAAGACGCCGCGCACCTGGAAGCCGGCAGCCCTCAAATCCTCGATGGGGCCGGTGAACTGGATGGAGAGCAGCACCGGACCGGGTGCCTCACCCCGTGCGGCCAGCGCACGCGCGGCATGCGCCTGCACGTGGTGGCGAAGTTCGGGTGACAGCTTGGAATTCATGATGCCCCCCACGCGCCGGGTCCGGGAAAAAGAATGAAGATCCGAAACCCAGAGGGTCAAGGCCCCCGCGCGCCAGTCAACTCAAGGCGCTGCCCTGGAGGGCCGGCGTCTGTCTGGCATTGAGCGCGCCGACCCGCGCGGCCAGGGGCGAGCGGAGCAGCGTGAACACCTGCTCCCGGTGCTGCTCCAGGCTCCGGCGCAGCTTCGGCGTGCCGTAGCGCGTGAGCAGGCCGCACCAGCGCTCCAGGGACTCCCGCTGCGACTCCGTCTCCAGCGCTGGCGTCGCGTCCGCGTCCAGCGCCCCCTCCAGCAGGCTGCGCAGCATCCGCGGTCCACTGCCCCGGTGCCACAGCGTGGCCACCCGCCGGTTCGTGTTGATGAGGCGCCTCACCTCGCTGAAGTGCCGGCTCACCACCGACGCCAGCTCCTCTCCCTCTGGCAGCGCGAGCAGCCTCGCCCTCACGATTCGCAGCGCGGGGGGAAGATCGGCGGGAGCCCGCGTCAGCCGCCGCACGGGAGCGCTGTGCGGACCGCCTCCGCCCCCACCGCCCGCCGGCTCGGGCACCCGGTCCATGGCGGCCTGCGCGTCGAGCTTGCCCGCGCCCCACACCTGAGGAGGCTCGCCGTCCGGAGGTGGACGCGCGGACTGCTGGAGGTGTTCGAGGATCTGATCGCGGGTGAGCGTGGGGTTCTTCTCCAACATCAGCGCGATGGTCCCCGTCACATGCGGTGCCGACATGCTGGTGCCGGAGTCGTCCCTGTACAGACAGCAGCACGCGTCGGGGCAGCAGGAGCAGCAGTGGCCCGGCTGGTTGGCGGCGTTGGCCTTCGCCGACGTGATCTTCAAGCCCGGCGCGGCGATGTCCGGTTTGGGGTTGGTGTTCGCGTTGCGCGCCACGGGCCCCCGGCCCGACGAGGCGGAGATCCCCGAGGAGGGAGAGAAGTCGCACCAGCCCGTGCGCGAATCATGGTTGGCGACGGTGATGGCGCTCACGGAGGTGGAGGGAATCGAGAGCGTCGAACTGGGGGACGCCCGCAGCTTGTCGTCCGGCGGGCTCTGGATGCCCAGGAACCGGGGCGCGTGCGTACCCCGGTCGATCCAGGCATGGAACCGCACCGCGCCCGCGTTGGGATGGGTGAGCGTGAGCTTCCAGTCCCCGGCCGGGAGGTCGCCGGAGTCCGGCTGGGTGAGCGTGATACGGAAGTTGTTGTCCCGGCCGTGCGGTCCCTGGGCGTTCCCGGAGATGTCCACCACGACCTGCCGGTCCTCGGGATCATCCGGGTTGGCCACGAAGGTGGCGTCATCGCCGTGGTTGACGGTGCCGCTGGAGTGATTGCCAGGAGCGACGACCTCCAGGTTCAGCGTGCCCGCGCGCGCATACCAGAGGTCCAGCACGGCATCACCGGAGTGTCCGTCCCGGACCGTGAACTCGATGTCCTGGGAGTCATGTCCGGACACGCTCCCCCGCACGTGCCAGCGCTTGTTGGCGGCGTTGCCGGCCGACACCACCACGACCCGCCCCGTCTGGCCCGCGAGGTGCGCGTCGATGGCCCGCTCCACGGGGCTGGTGCCGTCATGCGCGCCCAGGTTGTCCCCCTGGCTGATGTTGATGACGGCGGCCCGCCCCGCGCTCGTGGCACGGGTGAAGATGAAGTCGATGGCGTCGATGACGCTGTCATTCGAGCCCAGGTCGGGCTCGTCCTGATCGCTCGCGTACCTCACGATGATGAGGTCCGCCTCCGGCGCCACGCCGACATAGGTCCCCCCCAGCGGATGGCAACAGGACGCGGCGGCGCCACTGCCCGCGGCGATGCCTGCGACATGGGTGCCGTGGCCCGATGAATCCTCGGTGCGCGCCTGGCCCGTGTCGTTCGCGAGCGCCGCGGAGAGGAAGTCCCGCTCATAGATGACGCCCAGGTCGTCGGGGCCGGCGGTCTCCGTCCCCTTCGCGGTGAGCCGCATGTCCCACAGCGCGAGGATGCGGGACTTGTTCCCGTCCGCCACGAAGCCGCGATGACGCCAGTCGATCCCCCCGTCAATGATGCCCACGATGACGCCCTTGCCCGTGTACGGCGGGGGCCCTGTGTGGACCGCGTCGGCGTGAATCTCCGGGACGCTGTAGTCCAACTGAGGCCGCATCCGGCACCCGCCATCCACCTGCACCACGTGCTCGACGGCTCCCAGGGCCTCCAGCCTTTCGGGGGGCAGGGAGCCCGTCGCGATGCTGTAACCCTGCGTCGGGTGGGTGACGACGCTGCGCACCCTGAGGCCGGCGGCCCGCAGGTCCTCCAGCGGGCCGGTGAACTCGACCGCGAGGCTGACGCGCTTCGGCTCCTCCGCCAGCCCCCTCCGGGCGGCGGCGCTCCGCGCGTGACGGCGGAGCTCGGGTGACAGCTTGGAGTTCATGACGCCCCCGGCGCGCATGCGGCCGCCCACCGCGCGGACCCACGCGTCCCCTCGAAGATGGAGGTCACGCTCCCGCAGTTGCAAGGAGCCCACCGGACCAGGACCCGTCGTGCGGAGGTTGGCATGACGGGAACGGCTCGCGCATCTACGCCGCGGGAAGCTCCACGATGCCTCTGGCTTCATCCGTGATCCGAATGGCTGTCTGCTCTCTCTACGATAGAACGGGGGCTTCTTCCCGCACCGCACCCTTGAGATGACCCATCCCGATACCTCCGTCATGGCCCTGCGGGCCCGCGTCTACGACTCCCGCAACAGCCACTTCGATGCGGAGGGCCGCTACAGCCATCGGATCCCCTCCACCTTCACGGAGGCGGAGCATCAGCAACTGCGGGACACCGGGTTGGTACCCAATGTCTTCATCCAGTGGGGACATGACGAGGTCATCACCCGGTTGCGCAAGTCCGCCGCGGCGTTCGACCTGCGTCCCGCGGCCGATGCGTTCGTGGCCTCGATGGGGTCCGCCGACCTCGCCTGGTTGACCGTACTGCCCGCCGCTGTCCTCGGACGCGCCATGCCGGTCCACGCCGAGGACCCCATGGGCGGCGGCAGCTGCCGTGTCTGCTTCTTCAAGGCGGACGCCATCGACACCACCCAGGCCGCGTACTTCCGTCACCTGGAGGGCGCGGGCTGGGGTGACGCCCAACCGGCCGACGGCGTCCTCGCACTGAACGCCGCCATCGCCAGTCCACCGTCCGACTGGCCGAAGCCCACGCCGCGAGACGTCTGGGTGTTCCACCAGGTGCTCGACCTGCTGCGCGGCCTTCCCTCCACGGCACGCTACAGCCAGGCGCGCACCGCGCTCCACAAGGCCGGGCTTCTGAGCGCCGGCCGTCCCTCGCGCTGCGGGACCGTGCTGGAAGCGCTCGCGTTCATCGGCATCCTGCAGACACCCGAGCACCCGGGCCTGATGACCCGCTTCACGACCGCCATCGAGCGCGACCAGCGCCCATCGGTCCGCGTGGAGGTGCCAGCGCCGCTGGCGTGGTGGTCGGCGAAGGAGGGCCTCCAGGAGACGTTGGTGACCACGCTGTTCGGCCATCTCGAGCGACCGAGGGCGGAGCCCACCCCGCCGCCAGCAGCGCCTACCGCGCGCCGCAAGACGGCCAGCCCGGCCGGCGCCCGGCCCAAGTCCATCCCCGGCCCGCCAGCCCCGGGCAGCGTGTATGCCATTCGCTTCCGCGAGGACCTGTGGGGTGCCGCCTATTGCCATGAGGTGCGCACCGACGGCCGAGGCCGGATGGAGTTCCTCGACCTGCTCTCCCCCACTCCGCCCACGGCGGACCAGCTGACAGGCATCGGTTTCCGGGACCGCCTGAATGGCGAGCGCTGGCAGACCTGGTGCGGCGGTCTCGACAAGACTCCTGGGGTCAAACGCATCGCGACGGATGTACCTGCCCCCGCGCACGGCCAGCCCGTGCCGGAGCGCATCCCCAACGGCGGCGCCCGCGACCTGCAGCACCTGGCCGGGTGGAACTTCAGATTCTGAGCGCGTTTCCCGCGCAACTTCCGCGCGCGGTCCGGGTTCATGGGGGCTTTCCTGGAGGAAGTCCCCATGAAGCGAAGCGGAACGACGCAGTTCATCTGGGCGTGCGCGCTGTGGGCCCTGGGCACCGCCGGCTGTGGAAACCCGGAGGACACGCTCGACTCCGGTGATGGCGTGACCTGGGGAACGTCCCAGGCGGCCCTCACCGTGTATGAGCAGGCCGCGCTGGATACGGCCAACAACGCGGCGGGCTGCAAGTCGCTCGGGAACTTCTACTGGGAGATTGGCAACGGGTCCGGGCTGCTCTACGGCCTCACGAAGGGCAGCGGCGTCACGGCCACGACGGTGATGCCCATCGCGTCCGCGAGCAAGTGGCTGTACGTGGGGGCCTACGTGCAGTCCAAGGGCTACGCGAACCTGACCTCGGACGACAAGAAGCGGCTCAACTTCACCAGCGGCTACATCGACGAGAACACCACCCTGTGTGACGCCGCCGGGACGACCGTCTCCGCGTGCTACGGGCCGTCCTTCAAGGACGTCACCTATCGCCCGCTCCAGAACGGCCGCTTCTTCTACAACGGCGGGCACATGCAGAAGCTGGCCCTGGATGACATCGGCGCGCGCAAGGGCACGGGTCTCCTGAGCGTCATGGATTGGCTCAATCCCTTGCTGGGCACCACCTTCCCGGAGTCCGACAGCGACGTCGCCGTGGCGGGAGGTTTCTCCGGCAGCGCGGCGCAGTACCGCGTCTTCCTGCTGAAGATGATCAACAGCCAGTACGCGCTGTCCTCCAAGCTGGCCGTGGACTCCGTGCCCGCCTGGCCGGGAGGCCCCAACGTGGCCTACACGCCGTGGAGCGCCGCAGGCGAGGCGTACTACGGGCTCGGGCACTGGATCGAAGGAGAGACCGTCGGCAGTTCCTGGACCGTGACGGGCCATTCGTCGGCGGGGGCGTTCGGCTTCTATCCCTGGGTGAACGCGGCCAGGACCCAGTACATGGTCCTGGCGCGCAGCCGTCAGCTCGGCAGCGAGGAGGGCGAGAAGTCACGCGCCTGTGCCCAGACCGTCCGCAAGGCGTACGAGACGGGCGTGGCGCAACCGTGATCAGGGCATCCTGTCCTTGCGCATGAACACCCGCCGGCTCTCGTCGAGCCCCCGTGCAAGATGCTCGGCCCGGATGACCTCCAGGGCCGGCGTCAGGGTCTCGACGACCCGGAAGCCCAGCCGCGCGTAGTAGGGCGCGTTCCACGGCACGTCTCGGAAGGTGGAGAGCAACAGGGCGGGCCATGCCGGCTCGAGGGCCGAGATAAGCGCGGCGCCCAACCGCCGTCCGGCATGGGTCGGCAGCACGTCCAGTTGCTCGATGTAACCGCAACCCTCCACGGGTCGAGCCATCAGGAAGGCGACCGGACTCCCATCCTCCCCTTCCGCGACGGTCAGCCCACCCGTGGCGATGCGGGCCGCGAGCGTGGCCGCGTCGGTGGGTTCATCCTCCACCAGGGCCGCGAGGTCCGTGCCCAGGAAACGGCGCGCGGAGAGACGCTCGATTTCGCGCACACGCGCGATCTCGTCGAGGCGGGCGGGGCGCAGGCGCGCAGAGGGATGCACAATCATGGGACAGGCAGTGTGCCCCCGCTCGCAACACCGCGGGCGAACATCCGTCCCAGCCACGCGTCGCGCGTCGCAATGCAGGCGCGCGCCACGTCGGACTGGGGGGCGATGTCGTAGAAGCCATGGAAGGCTCCGCCCCAGACGTGCAGTTCGCACTCGCCGCCCGCATCGAGGATGCCGCGCGCATAGGCGACGGCTTCATCCCGGAACGTCTCCCCTGCCGCGACGTCGATGAAGGTCGGCGGCAGCCCCCGCAGGTCCGTGGCGCGCGCGGGCGCTGAATAGGGAGACACGTCCGGGCCCCCACAGCGCTCGCCCAGCACCGCGCGCCAGGCCGTCAGATTGCTCGTGCGGTCCCAGACGCCGACGCCGTCATACCGATGGGCGGATTCCGTCTCGTTGCGGTCATCCAGCATCGGGCATTGCAGCAGTTGGCCCAACAGCTTCGGGCCGCGCCGATCCCGGGCCAGGAGCGTGGTTCCCGCCGCGAGCCCGCCACCGCCGCTCCCGCCGAAGATGACCAACTGCTTCGGATCAAACCGCAGCCGCTCGGCGTTCGCCGCCATCCAGAGCAGCCCGGCGTAACAGTCCTCCACCAGGGTCGGTGCCGGATGCTCGGGCGCCAGCCGGTATTCGACCGTCACGCAGACCGCGTCATGACGGAGCGCCCAGTCCACGAGCGGCTTCGCTCCCGCGAAGCGGGTCCCCATCACCATCCCGCCGCCATGGATGAAATAGACGGCAGGCCCCGGGACCGAATGGCCCTGCCGTGCAATGACGGAGACCGTGATCTCGGCGCCTTGATAACCGGGGATGCTGTAATCGACGCAGTGGACCTTCGCGTCGCCAAGCAGGTCCTCCCGGGCCACGCGGCTCAAGCCACGGAAATGTTCCAGCTGTGCCAGCGTCATCTGCCGGGGCACATACCCCTCCAGCGCGGGCAGGAGGGCGGCCAGCTGTGGGTCGAACTCAATGGGGTGAGCGCTCATCCTCGAAGAGGATCAAGCCTCGACGCTCGCGTCAAACGATCTCTGCATCTGAACGCTGGGCCGAGAAGCGGGGGTTGCTCTTCTTGTTCACGAGGAGGCGCCTTACGCGTCGCTGAAGCGCGCGGTCACGGCGTGGTGGTCGGAGGCCGTGCCTACGTCCACCACTTGAGCCGCGAGCAGCCGCCAAGCCAACCTGGGCGAGGCGAAGACGAAGTCCGTGCGGAAGTCGATGACCTCCCCCTCGCGTTGGCGCCGGGCGGTAACCCACTGGGAATCGGCCGGCTTGAGGCGAAGTGTGTCCAGCCAGCCGAAGCCCTCCAGGTCGTCGACGACGTCGAAGCGTGGCGGATGTCCGTACTTGTCCACCCGCGCACGGCGGACGCGGTCGGCCAGGTCCACCGGGTAGGGATCCGCGCGGGACAGGGAGTTGAGGTCCCCGGCCAGGATGAAGGCCCGCTCACCGAAGACCGTGGGCTCGATGAGGGAGCTCAGATAGCGCGCCTCCACGAAGCGCAGGGACTCATGGTGGGAGTCGAAGTGGGCGGCGAAGAGGGTCAGCGGCTCCGCGCCCGTCTCCAGTTCACACTCAAGGAGGCAGTGGCCGATGAAATGGGCATTGGCGTGGGCGCGGACCGAGCGCAGGGGCAAGCGGCTCGCGACGGCCACGTGGTAGCGGCTGCCGCTGGGACGGGGACGCGCGATGCCCAGTCTCACGTGGGCGTCGGTGGCGGGGAGGTTGAGCGCGGCGGCGACCTGACGGAGCCGCTCGCCGTCCTCCCAACCCAGGCACTCCTGCAGCACGAGCACGTCCGGGCGCTCACGGGCGATGAGGGCCAGGAGCAGCGGCATCCGCTCCTCGCCTCCCATCAGGGTGTTGAGCGTCATCACCTTCAGCGGCATGCCGGACAGACTACCTCCGCAGGCATCGCGGGGGCTTTCGTCTACGGCGCGTCTCTCTATACCCACCCCACCATGAGTCCAGACAGTGACTCACATCGCAAGGGACAGAAAAGGGGTGGTACCATGGCGATGAACCATACGACCACTGGCGGATGCCATGCCATTTGAAGCCCAGCAGCCCACCACGTATCCCTGGCCTGGCAAAGTCATTCCTTGGAGTGCCGCGCTCAGGCACGGGCCGGCCAAAAGCACTCGTACGCTGGCGGATCTGCCACATGGAGAAAACGTCCAGATCGTTTCCAGCTCGGGTGGCTGGCTTTACGTTGAGTGCCGTCACGAAAGCCGAATGCCCTTGAAGGGATACGTGTCACGTGAGCTGATCAAGCACGCCCAACCCACACACTCGTCCGCGGCCGACTCTCAGAACGCCAAAACGGTCGTCACACCGCAGCACTTTGGTTCCCCCCGTCCGGCAAGATTACAGTCCGGCTCACGACCCCTCTGTCGCATTTCAACTAACCCAACCGAAGATCATCGCCATCGCCA
Source organism: Corallococcus sp. AB032C (assembly GCF_003668935.1). Taxonomy (NCBI): domain Bacteria; kingdom Pseudomonadati; phylum Myxococcota; class Myxococcia; order Myxococcales; family Myxococcaceae; genus Corallococcus; species Corallococcus sp. AB032C. The sequence continues at coordinate 24,556 of NZ_RAWP01000013.1, forward strand.
CGGACACATATTTAAAGCCTACGCATTTCATTGCGGACCCAAAGCTTCCGGGCAAACACGTACTGGGGTTCGGCCAGGACCTTTCGTTCGCAACGGGACGTGCGCAGCCTTATGGACCCAGCGTGGGTACAACTCCCGCTGCCCTGGATGGCAAGATGCGCCGCCTGCTGAAGGAGTTCGCGGGCAATGACACCCGAGGCAAGGCCCGGCGGCTGTTTGATGCCTTTCTCAAGCCACAGCGCGCCTTGCTCTTCTGGAGTGACTCTGGCCTCACCGCGGATGCTGAGGTTCATCCCAACATCACCACCTTCGTCCATCGAGCACTGTCCGCACCGAATTCGCCGGAGCGCACAGCGGGACAGGTGCGAATCCATCAGGCGCTCGAAAAAGTGGGCTGGAACATCAATGCGGTCACGCCCATAAAAGGGTTGGGCGTACCCGCGTTCAACGAAGGCAGCCCCGCTTGGCATACAGGTGATTTCAGCAATGGGCTGGGGGTGATGATCAATGGCATCCAGCACGTCGTCGTCGTCGCAAAGGAGTACCGGTTCGACCGACCCAAGAGCGAGTACACCATCAAACTAGAGTATGTCTTCTACGACGTTTTCGGTCTGGATGATGACGACCTGCAAGAGTATGGCGCGGATGGCGGATTCGACAGCGACGCGTCACAGGGCATTACGGCCTGGTGGCAGCTACAGTTCCAACATGGGTATGTACCGCTCATCACCCGAATCGCCTTCGAGCGGGAGTTCACGGTTCCCGTTCCCGCCGCAGGAGCCGCACGCCGATGACCGCCGCACGTTGGAAGAACCCGGGCGCGATCGGACTCGGTGCGCTGCTGTCGGGCCTGCTGGCCGCGCCTTGGGTTTATGTCGTCGCCTTCAATGCGCTCTTCGCGTTTCCACCACCCTTTGCCTTGATGGTGGCCCCCCTGTTGCTCGTAGCGACACTGGATCTCGGACTGGAGGCGTTCGCACGGCTCCATGGGTTCACGCGGCTCCGGCGACTGGGAGCGGCCCTGTCGGTAGGTAGTCTGCTCACGAGCCTCTGGGTACTGTCGGGCTTCACGCTGATGACCGATTCCGAGCGGCTGGGATTGCTGGCCACTGTTTGGCTCGGGGCCTCACTGGCCTGCCTCATCATCTGGTTGGCAATCGGCGTTACTGGCCCCGCGGTGCTCCTCCATTCGCGCCTGGATTCACCACTGAGACGGCGAGCCGCGCTGGCCGTGGCGTTGCTGCTGTTCGGTAGCCTTTTCGCGCTCTGCCTTCACTACTTGTTGACGCCCGCGAGCTTCATCGGGGGTCCGCCTTCGCCAGTTCCCATCGGATGAAGGACTCCGCGGGCCACCTCCCCTTCCGCCCGCTTCTCCATGACCCGTCGGTGGGGTCCAGCTGGGTCTTGAGGCACGTGCTCCGCCATGGAAGGCTCGATGGATGGAAACCCAGGAGAACAGCAGCCTTCGAAGCGTGTTGCTGACCCAGTTGGACACAGCCTGGGCGCTCACCCAATACCATCTCAACGGACTCACCACGCAGGAGTGCCTGCTCCGGCCCGCACGAAAGGGCCTGCACGTGGAGCAAGGCACGGACGGCGTCTGGCGCGCGGAGTGGCCGGAGTCAGAGGGCTATGACATCGGGCCCGCGTCCATCGCCTGGCTGACCTGGCACATGGGGTTCTGGTGGTCGATGGTGCATGACCACTCGTTTGGTACCGGCGCACTGAAGCGCGAGGACGTGCACTGGCCTGGAACCGCCGAGGGCGTGCAGGCGTGGATCCCACGCCTGCACGCCCAGTGGCGAAGCGCCGTCACGGGGCTGGACGACTCCGAGCTACACGCGTCGACGCGCACCCGGTGGCCCCTGGAGGGCAGGCCCTTCGCGGACATCGTCGCGTGGGTGAACCTGGAGCTGATGAAGAACGCGGCGGAGTTGGGCTACGCGCGCTTCGTCCTGGCCGTGGCGGACAGATAGCTGAATCAGACGTCGCCGCTGGCGGAGCCCACGATGCGGATATCGCTCGACCCCGGATTGCTGCACGTCGCATCAATGCTGACCCGCCAACTGGGAACATCCGAATGGACGATGAGCGTCCCTCTCCATGCGGAGCAGGCGATCGTGGCGCTGCCGGAATGAATGATGACTCTCGAATCCGGCAGCGTCACGACTTGTCCAGCCAGCGGAAGCGGGCGGCCGATGATGACATGGACGGAGCGGCCGACCATCTCCGGGCAGCTTCCCGTCGTCTTGGGCGGAGCAATGTAGAAGGTGAAACTGTTCTGGTCGCAGGTCGAAGGCGCCACGCAATAGTTTTCCTTGTCCCTCTTTTCATCGAAGACGTAGGTCTGACCCGAGATGGCGGGGCTCGTGAACGACCAGTCACAAGTGGCCTTCGCGGGCCGGCAGCAAGCCGTGGCACCGCCGGAACAATCCGTCGTGAAGCAGCCCACCGGGTTGTTGTCCGAGCCTCCAGCACAAGCCCCAAGGCTGAACGCATCCCTACCGGATCGGCTGCACGAGAACAGGTGCGCACCGTCGCAAAAGGCCCTGCCGGGCTCGCAGACAACCGCGCCCAGGAGGCTGTCGGAAGCGGCGACCAGGGGCTCGGGAGACATCTGGGGTCCCAGGGACCCTTCATCCCCCAGACAGGCAGTGACGAGAGACAGGAAGACACACAATGAAACGACGACAAGGGAGCGCGTTCGCATGGCCGGACAAATAGGCCTCCGCACCCTCTCCGGTGAATCCCTCCGGAGGGGTATGCTCAGTCCGGCTCAACCAAGGTCATGCGTGGGGGTGTCATGCCGAAGCAACACAACGGAGCGGATGATCCGAACGCCGCTGGGTACTCCGTCCGCCGGCCCGGAGAGAGCGCACGCGAGAAGCAGAACGCGCTCGCGAAGGCCGCGCCGATCAAGACCTTCTTCACGCGGCTCTTCGGAATGCACACCGATGAGCGTGCCTGGGGGCGCGGCGCCGAAGGCGAGGAACGCGTAGGCCGGTTGCTCGAACCCCTGCGAGCGCAGGGCTGGTTCATCCAGCACGACGTCAGGATTGGCCAGAACGGCGCGAACGTGGATCACCTCGTGATTGGCCCGCCGGGCGTCTACGTCATCAACACCAAGTTCCTCCGCCAGAACGTGTGGGTCGCCGGGAACGTCATCAAGGTCGGCGGCTCCAACAAGGACTACGTGAGGAAGGGCGAAGCAGAGGCCAAGCGGGTCCGTGAGAAGCTGCTCGCGGCGACGCGACTCCGCTCGCTCTGGGTCCAAAGCCTGCTGGTCTTCGTGGACGCGGAGCTCGTGGTGAGGGAGCCACCGAGGAACGTCCCGGTGCTCGGAGATCACGAACTGGTTACGGCCCTGCTCGCCCAGGAAGTCACGCTGGGGCGGGACGAAGTCATGGCGCTCGCCAGGGCCGCCCAGCAGATGGCGACCTGGGGCTGAGCGCCCCGCGCTTGACTATCCATAAGCCTCAACTTATGCGTCGCGCATGCAGCGCGTGGCCGTGGCCGAGAACAAGATCTTCCAGGCGCTGGCGGACCCGAACCGCCGGGCGATTCTCGTGTCACTCACGCGTGGCGAAGCGGCGGTGAAGGACCTCACGGCGCGATTCGACATCTCGCAGCCCGCGGTCTCCCAGCACCTCGCGGCCTTGAAGGGCGCTGGCCTGGTGAAGGGCCGGCGTGAAGGGCGTTGCACCTACTACCGGGTGGATCCACGCGGAATGAAGCCGCTCATCGACTGGATCGCGCACTACCGCGCGTTCTGGTCGGAGCACGTCGACCGCCTCGAACAACTGCTGGAGAAAATGGACCCATGACCTCCTCCGACAAGACCACCGCTCAGCGCCGTTCGAGCCCCGCGGACAGCCATGACCTGATCCGCGTCCAGGGCGCTCGCGAGAACAACCTGAAGGACGTCAGCGTGGAGCTGCCCAAGCGGCGGCTCACCGTCTTCACCGGCGTCTCCGGCTCCGGCAAGTCGTCGCTCGTCTTCGGCACCATCGCCGCGGAGTCGCAGCGGTTGATCAACGAAACCTACAGCGCGTTCGTCCAGGGTTTCATGCCCACGCTGGGCCGCCCCGAGGTCGACGTCCTGGAAGGACTCACGACCGCCATCATCGTCGACCAGGAGCGCATGGGCGCGAACTCCCGCTCAACGGTCGGCACCGCGACGGACGCCAACGCCATGCTGCGCGTGCTGTTCAGCCGCCTGGGCAAGCCTTACATCGGTTCGTCCAACGCGTTCTCCTTCAACGTCCCGTCGGTCCGCGCCACAGGTGAGATGACCGTAGAGAAGGGCGAGGGCAGCAAGACCGAGAAGAAGGTCTTCAACGTCACCGGCGGCATGTGTCCGAAGTGCGAGGGCATGGGGCAGGTCAGCGACATCGATCTGACCCAGCTGTATGACGACAGCAAGTCGCTCAACGAGGGCGCCCTCACCATCCCCGGCTACAACGTGGACGGCTGGCTCGTGCGCATCTTCGGGGCCTCGGGCTTCATCGACCCGGACAAGCCGATCCGCAAGTACACCAAGCAGGAGCTCCACGACTTCCTCTACAAGGAACAGACCAAGGTGAAGGTCGACAAGATGAACCTCACCTACGAGGGGCTCATCCTGCGGATCCAGAAGTCGTTCCTGTCCAAGGACGTGGACGCGATGCAGCCGCACATCCGTGCGTTCGTGGAGCGCGCGGTCACGTTCACCTCCTGCCCCGAATGCAAGGGCACCCGGCTCAGCGCGCCCGCCCGGTCCTCCAAGATCAAGGGCATCAACATCGCCGACGCCTGCGCGATGCAGATCAGCGACCTGGCCGAGTGGGTGCGCGGCCTGGACTCGCCGTCCGTGGCCCCGCTGCTGGCGTCGCTGCGGCACACGCTCGAATCGTTCGTGGAGATCGGCCTGGGCTACCTCAGCCTCGACCGGCCTGCCGGCACGCTGTCGGGCGGTGAGGCGCAGCGCACCAAGATGATCCGCCACCTCGGGTCCTCGCTCACCGACGTGACCTACGTCTTCGACGAACCGACGGTCGGACTGCACCCGCACGACATCCAGCGGATGAACGAGCTGCTGCTGCGGCTGCGTGACAAGGGCAACACCGTGCTCGTGGTCGAGCACAAGCCGGAGATGATCGCGATCGCCGACCACGTCGTCGACCTGGGACCCGGAGCCGGCACCGCTGGCGGCGAGGTGGTCTTCGAAGGCACCGTCGAGGCGCTGCGCGCGAGCGACACGCTCACCGGGCGCCACCTGAGCGACCGGGTCGCCCTGAAGTCGTCCGTGCGCAAGCCGTCTGGCGTGCTGAAGGTGCGCGGCGCCGGCACGCACAACCTGAAGAAGGTCGATGTCGACATCCCGCTCGGCGTGCTGGTGGTGGTGACGGGCGTGGCCGGGTCCGGCAAGAGCTCGCTGATCCACGGCTCGGTGGGAAACCGGGACGGGGTGGTGTCCATCGATCAGGCTCCGATTCGCGGCTCGCGGCGGAGCAACCCGGCGACGTACACCGACATGTTGGAGCCGATCCGCAAGGCGTTCGCGAAGGCCAACGGCGTGAAGCCCGCCCTGTTCAGCGCCAACTCCGAAGGCGCCTGCCCGACCTGCAACGGCGCCGGCGTCATCTACACCGACCTGGCGATGATGGCCGGCGTCAGCACGGTCTGCGAGGACTGCGAAGGCCGGCGGTTCCAGGCGTCGGTGCTGGAGTACAAGCTCGGCGGGCTCAACATCGCCCAGGTGCTCGACCTGCCCGTGAAGGACGCGGTCGCCTTCTTCGGCTCTGGCAAGGCGCAGACGCCGGCCGCGTCCGCCATCCTCCAGCGCATGGCCGATGTGGGCCTCAGCTACCTCCGGCTCGGCCAGCCGCTCACCACGCTGTCGGGTGGCGAGCGGCAGCGGCTCAAGCTCGCGACGCACATGGGGGACGAAGGCGGCGTCTACGTGCTCGATGAGCCGACCACCGGTCTGCATCTGGCCGACCTCGAGCAACTGCTCGGGCTGTTGGACCGGTTGGTCGACGCCGGGAAGTCCGTCATCGTGATCGAGCACAACCAGGCGGTGATGGCGCACGCGGACTGGATCATCGACCTGGGGCCGGGCGCGGGCCACGACGGCGGACGCATCGTGTTCGAAGGCACCCCGGCCGACCTGGTGGCGGCGAAGTCGACGCTGACCGGTAAGCACCTGGCGGAATTCGTCAGTGGCGCTGCGAAGGCTGCCTCGGGGAAGGCATCTGAGCCGACTCGGGCTCGTTCCCAGAAGAAGTCTTAGCAAGACGGGCCTCCGAGCCCCCCGCGCGACGGAATGGTAGCCTCTCCCCGGCAGTCGTCCTGACACCGGGGAGAATCTCATGGCAATCACGATGTCACCGCAGGAGTACGCCACGGCGTTCCGCATTCTCGCGGCGTCCGCAAGGCATCCAACGAACCTCCACCAGATCGTCACGGAGAGACTGCTCCCAGGTCTCTCCAAGCACCCCACCCTGCTGGACGTCGGAGCGGGGGCGGGCAAGGTCGCGGAACGGCTCGCGCCGCACTTCGACTCGCTCACCCTGCTCGAACCCCACCCCGAGCAGAGCTCCGGCTTCCATCATGAGAAGGCGACGGTCATCCCTGTCCCCCTGGAGCGGTACGCTTCCAATGACAGATATGACCTCGTCGTCTGCTCGCACGTCCTGTATCACGTCCCTGTGTCTGAATGGGGCGGCTTCATTGACAGACTGCTCGGCTTCGTGCGGCCCGGCGGCAGTTGTCTGATTGTGATGGCCGCCGCCCGCGGGCCGACCCATGCGATGTGCCGTGAGTTCTCCGACACCCTGCATTTCAGCGAGGAGGTCGTCGCCGAAGTGCAGCGGAAGCACTTGCCCCACGAGACGATCCCGACGATGAGCGGGTTCGCCGCGCAGACCTTCGAGGAGATGTACACGCTCTGCCGCTTCCTCGTGCTGGAGGGGTGTTACACGGCCGCGCAGTTGGCGGTCCTGAACCCGGACGAGGCGGGAAGGCTCGATGCGCGAATCCGTGCGCATGCCGAGCGTTGCCAGCAGCCTGACGGAACGTACCGGCTGGAACAGGATGAGGATGTGATCCTCATCTCCCGGTAGCCGTCACGCCCACCTTGGAGGCGACGTCTTCCAGGACGTCGCGGGGCAGCGTCAGGGACTGCCTGAACTCCGCCTTCACGGAATCAGGCACCGGAGGCTCGCGTGCGTCGAGCGCAGCGAGCACCCGCTCCGCCCACGCGAGGAACGCAAGCCCCTGCCGCGCCAGGGACTGGGCGAAGGGAAGAAACGCCACTTCCACCCGGGGCGAGAGGGGTTTCTCCGAGGCGCTCCGGTCCTCCATGCTCAAGACGTCCCCCTGGCGCCAGAGCCGCATGTGTGACTCTTCCCAGGGGTTGGCGCCCGTCTCCGCCGCGCCATCGAGCAGCGCCTTCAGCGCGAAGAACCAGCTCCAGGTCATCCAGAACTCGTCCACCGAGCCATCATCGCTGAAGGGGTGGCCGCCCACGTCGATGAAGAACCCGCCCTGGAAGCTGCAGCAGGTCACGGACGGGCGACGGAGGTACATGTCCACCGCTTCGGCCTCCAGCCCCTCCAGGAACGGGAGCGGCACCCAGTCCGGACCGATGAGAACGCGGAACTCCGCCTGGAAGGGTGAGGGAGCCATGGGGAAGAGCGTAACGCATCCCCCTGCATGGACAGTGTCTGGAGGGGAGCCGGGGTGATGGCGGGGCTCCCGCGTATGTTGGCGCGATGAACGCCCTTGCCCTGCTCGCCCTGATGATCCCAGCCGCGTCGACTCACTACGACGGCTCGCCGCAACCCTGGTTCACGGTGGGCCCGCTGCTGAGCGTGAGCCGCCGCCAGGAGGACACCACCTGGGGCGTGGGCCTGGAGTCCACGCTCAACGTGGCGATGCACAACAACAGCATGAGCTCCTTCAGGTCGGGCGCAGTGGGCGTCTTTGGACAGGGGCAGTGGATGGACGGCGACCATGCGCGGCTGTGTGGCGGAGTCCAGGGCACCTTCCTGCTCTTCGGACTGGAGACCGGCGTGGCCCACGAAACGGGGACGGCGGCCCACCGGCCCACGACGTCGCTCCACGTGGCGCCCTTCCTCGGCTTCGTCTACGGCTCCGTGGGCCTCCGCTTCAACGTCCCCTTCCAGGACGGGCGGGACCTGTCGGGCCGCCTCCCGTATGGCCGGGAGATTGGCCTCACGCTGACCCTCAAGAAGCCTTTCTCCCCCATGCTTTGATCGTGCCCCCCATACGTCCTGGAGGCCTGGGGACTCCAACCCGCCGAGCCAGGCCTCTCCCCGCCCGAGCCCGTGGGGGAGTCAGGCCTGCTGTTCGCAAGCGACGTGGACGGGCCCGGCCTGCGCACCCAGCTGCTCGATGAGGCGCGACGACAGGGCGCCCAGGTCGCCGCCACTCAGCTGCGGGTGCGGATCATCCGCCCCGGGCAGACCTTCCCGGATTGGACCTGGGATGTGCTCTGGGCACGGCGGGACTGACGCCATCCACGGTCGCAGGTGCTTGAGCACGGCGCAGAGCACGTCCGCCTGCGCGAATCGCTCCGCGGGGTCCTCCGCGAGACAGCACGCGATGACGGCGGCGAAGCCCGGATTGATTCCAGGGATCCACTCCGTCAACAGCGCCGCCGGGCCACGCCGCGCCGGAGGCAACCGGCCCGTGCACAGCTCGAACAACAGCAACCCCAGCGCGTGGAGGTCACTCCGCGGGGTCGCGGACTCGCCCATGCGGATCTCCGGCGCCAGGTAGCGCGGCGTCCCCACCACCTCCCGCGCCACTCGCGGCGCCGTGACTCCGCGCCCCACGAACGTCGCGAGCCCGAAATCGATCAGCTTCACCGTGCCGTCGGGTTTCAGGATGGCGTTGCCGGGCTTGAGGTCGCGGTGCAGCACCCCACCCTGGTGCGCGGCGCGCAGCCCTGACGCGAGCCCCTCCGCGATGTCGAGCACCCGCTGCCATGGCAGTGGCGTCCGCAGCTCCGCCAGGCTCTTTCCGTCCACGTACTCGTAGACGAGGTACGGCCGCTCGTCGAATTCACCCGCGCCATACATGGTCACCACGTTCGGGTGCTGGATCCGTGCGATGGCGCGCGCCTCGGTCGCGAAGCTCGCGAGCATTCCCGCATCCGGCTGGAGCGCGACACACACCTTCAGCGCCACCCGGCGCTCCCCCGACGCGTCCCGCGCCAGGTAGACGGCCCCCATGCCCCCCCGCCCCAACAGCCGCTCCAACCGGAACCCGTCCAGGACCTCCGGTGGCGTCCAGGTGGCGCCTGTCACGCAAGGTCGACGCGAACAGCGCCCTCCTCCCTCCAGCGGCTGGGCCTCCGGCGGAAGGGCGTCTCCATGCGCGAGCGTCACCAGCAGCGCCCGGCACGCGGTGCAGCGAGCCGCATGATGATGCGCCAGGACGTTCGCCGTCACCGGCAGCCGGCCCTCGAACAGGGCCACCACGTCCTCATCGCATAGGCAATTGGACGGCAATCTCATCCCCCCCTCGAAACAGCCAGCGGCAGCCTCGCATGTAACGTTCATGTTCCGGATCCATCGCGATGTTTCGTGGTTCCAGAGGGCCATGACCATACGACTAGCCTTAAAACGAGAACTCAAGGCATAATCAGGTCGTCGTGTGAAGGGGGGGAGCATGAAACTCGCACCAGCGTTCCTGTCGCGCGCGGGTTGGCACGTCGAAGAGGCAGCACAACTTGAAGCCCTGGAGGGCGTGCTGCTTCGGGTCTGGGCGGAAGGATGTCGGCCCTGGCCGGACATTCCCCTCTCCCAGGATGCCTTTGTTGCTTCCCTGGCCACACACACACCCAGTCCGTCTGTCCGAACCGGCATCGCGGGGCTTTTCGCTCAACTCACGCCTGGCGACCTCTACCTGGCCTGCGCCTGCGCCGAGGGCCTCCCCGCGGCGCTTGCCGCGTTCGAGCGGCGCTACATCGCGAACATCCCGGCGACGCTGGGTCACATGAAGTTGACGGAGGCCGTGCTGGATGACGTCCGGCAACAGGTGCGTGAACACCTGCTGGTGCGCACCAACAGGCCTCCGCGGATTTCGGAGTACTCCGGCCGCAGCCCGCTCGCCAACTGGCTGCGCGTCGTGTCCGTGCGCACCGCCCTCAACCTGCTGCGCACGGCGCGCGAGGAGGACGCGACGGGCGACGAGGCCATCCTCGAGTCGCTGCCCGCCTCCGTGGGAGACCCTGAGACGGAGGCCATCCAGCGGCGCTACGAGGGCGAGTTCCGCCAGGCCATGGAGGACGCCTTCGCCGCCCTGTCCAGCAAGCCCCGGTACCTGCTGCGCCTCCACTTCGTGGACCGGCTGTCCACCACCAAGATTGGCGCCCTGTTCAACGTCAACCAATCCACCGCGTCCCGGTGGCTCCAGAGCGCCCAGCAGGACGTCCATGACGAGACGCGGCGCCTGTTGAAGGAACGCATGGACCTCTCCTCCCAGGATTTCACCAGCGTCCTGCGCTCCGTGGAGAGCCAGCTCGACTTGAGCCTCAGCCGCATCCTCACGGAAGCCTGATGCGGTTTTCCACGATGCGGCGCCGCACAGCCACGCAATAACAATTCACTCCTCGTGAATTCTGATAAAAATTGCATAGCTTGATTCCGGGTCGTGTCTTTAAGACGCGAACACCCGGTCTGTGCCGGACAGCACACAGCATCGCCCTGGTGGAGCACGGCACCCGCCCCTGCCCCACCGCACCCATCACCCACCTTCCGCCCGAGCGCGTTCGGCCCCCACGGCCACGACGCCGGAGGCACATCCACACCTGCAGCACAGGAGGCCACATGCCGACAAACCAGACACGCACCAGCCGCGCCACCGCCATGAGAAGCCAACTCCTGCCCTGGATGGGCATGCTCACGCTGGCGCTGGGCGGATGCAGCGACCCGGGCGCCCAGGACGTCGGCACGCCGCCGCCGGCGAAGCTCATGAGCCGCGTGGCGCCCCTGAACGCGGCGCCTCCGGGCCTGGCCATCTCCGGTGAGTACATCGTGGTCTTCGAGTCGGAGGTGAACACGTCCGCCATCGACACCGCGGTGGCGGAGGTCGTCCAGGCGGGCGGCGCCAACGCGCTGATGCACCAGTACTCCATCGTGCCCGGGTTCTCCGCGAAGCTGGACGCCACGGAGCTCGCCAGGCTCCGCGGCAACCCGGCCGTCGCCTATATCGAGGAGAACGCGGCCGTCAGCATCAACACCACCTTCCCCAGCCCCGCGGACGGCACCGACCGCGTGGATCAGCGGCTGGGCCGCGACGGCATCTACAACGACCACGGCCGCACCGGCTTCGGCGTGCACCTCTACGTCGTCGACACCGGCATCAACTCGACCCACACCGAGTTCACCGGCCGCATCGGCAACGGCTTCAGCGCCATCAACGACGGGCGCGGCGTGGAGGACTGCCACGGCCACGGCACGCACGTGAGCAGCACGGCCGCGGGCACCCAGTACGGCATGGCCAAGAAGGCCCGCATCCACCCCGTCCGCGTGCTGAACTGTGGCGGCGGCGGAACGTGGGAGGGCGTCATCGCCGGTGTGGACTTCGTCCGCGCCAACTGCGCCACCCAGAACGGCCCCTGCGTCGCCAACATGAGCCTGGGCGGCGGGGTGTCCCCCACCGTCAACGCCGCCGTCACCAACGCCATCAACGCGGGCGTGACCTTCGTCGTCGCCGCGGGCAATGAGTCCACGGACGCGTGCACCCGCTCTCCGGCGAGCACGCCCGGGGCCATCACCGTGGCCGCCACGGACGACAGTGATCGGCGCGCGTGGTTCTCCAACTTCGGCAATTGCGTGGACATCTTCGCGCCGGGCGTAACCATCCTCGGCGCCTGGATTGGGAGCACCACCGCCACCAACGTCATCGACGGCACGTCCATGGCCAGTCCCCACGTCGCGGGCGTCGCCGCGCAATACCTGACGGACCACCTCAACGCCCGCACCACCCAGGTGGAGGCCAACGTCAAGGGCTCCGCGAGCCTGGAGTGCGTCACGGACACGCGCGGCTCCCCCAACACCTTCCTCTTCAGCGACCTGAACCAGGGCAACTACACCTGCAGCAACACGGTCGCCAGCTGCAGGGGCCTGTGCGGTGGCCCCGGCTACGGCTGCTTCTGCGAAGAGAGCTGCGTCCAGTACGGCGACTGCTGCCCGGACTACGCCGACGCCTGCCAGTGACCTTCAAGCCGTCTCGTCTCTCGCGTCCCTACCCCATCGTCTGAAGCAAGGAGGATGCAACATGATGCGCATGCGTCGTTATCTGGTGCTCGCGGGCACCGGCCTGAGCCTGCTGTCCGGCTGCACGTCGAACCCCCAGGAGTCCACGCCGGAGTTCCACGGCCGCAACCAGCAGGGCCTGGGTGAACCGGGCCGGCTGAGCCGGGCCGAGTGGACCACCTACCTCTCCGACCAGAAGTACCTGCACTCCATCGCGAAGCCGGACGTGCGGATCCGCCTGAACCTGGCGGACCCGGCGCAGCACCGCTTCGCCCTGTCCCGCCTCAAGCTCGCGGGCAAGACGCCGGAGAACTCGCCCTACCTGTTCAAGGCCCTGGAGCAGCGGCGCCAGGACCAGGTGGCCCGTGGCTACGCGCCCGGCCTGCTGCCCCCGGAGGCCAACAGCCTGGTGGGGACCGCGGACCGCCAGGAGATGCACCTCATCGAGGAGGCCAGCACGGGTGAGACGACCGCGGTGGCCAATGACGGCCTGGGCACCGCCAGCTCCACCTTCCCGGGCGGCGCCATCTACACCTACGTCGACACCAGCTACTCGGACTCCAGCGGCAACGCGCTGGGCGACCTGGCGTGGCGCGAGGAGTTCGACGGTGGCTACAACGTCACCATCAACGCCACGGGCAACCTGGCGCTGACGACCCTCAAGCGCTACCGCGTGTCCTCCTACAAGGTCGAGGAGTCCGCCGGCCAGAACGTCATGGACTCGTACATCTTCACGGAGATGGGCGTCGAAGGCGGCCCCGTCGTCAACGAGGCGCCCCGCCTGGGCGGCCTCACGGTGCTCGCGCCGCTCGACGTCGCGTTCAACGACAACCTCATCTCCGTGTGCCTCAACCGCACCTGGACCCAGGACTGCGACTACGACCTGACGGGCAACCTGAACTCCGTCAAGCTGCCGCTGCAGGGCTCCATCTCCGTCACCAGCAGCCACGTCTTCGACGACGCCGTCATCACCCAGCTCAAGGCGGACCTGAACTCGGGCGTGGCCCGCCCGGACGCCGGCCACCTCAAGCTCATCCTCACCAACACGGGCGGCGGCTGCGACGTCACCGACGGCAACACGCTCGTGGGCAAGATGAACCAGTTCTGGAACCGCGTCACCCTGAGCACGGACAAGAAGACCTTCTCCTGGGACCTCACGGGCACCAACGCCGCCTTCTTCGATGACGGCTGCCGCCAGATGCAGGACTCCGCGAAGTTGACCGCGCTCATCTCCCTGCCGCTCATCTCCGCGGGTACGAAGTACCGCTCCTCCATCACCCTGAGCAACGACCCGGCCGCCGTCCGCCCGGACTACGTCTTCAAGAAGATCACCGTCACCAACAGCTGCCTGGCCGAGGGCACCGAAATCGCCATGGCCGAAGGCAAGCCGGCCGCCATCGAGTCCCTGAAGGCCGGTGACCACGTCACCAACCCCTACAACCCGTCCCTCACCATCATGGACACGGCCGTCGGCATCGAGACGACCCCCATGGTGCGCATCCACGACGAGGCGGGCCGCAGCCTGCTGATGACGGAGATGCACCCCATCCAGGCCGTGGCGCGCGGCATGGTGCAGGCCCGCGACCTGCGCACGGGGGACCTGGTGATGACCCGCACGGGCCCCAGCAAGCTCACCGCGGTGACCCGCGAGGCGTTCACCGGCAAGGTCTACAACGTCAAGGTCGGCTCCAAGACGGAGAAGGCCCTGCTCGGCGAGGACCAGACGGCGGTGTACGCCAACGGCTTCCTGGTGGGCGACGGGCAGATCCAGAAGAAGTACGAGGCCATCGCGCAGCAGCCCAAGACGGGCGACATGCTGGCCCGGCTCCCCAGCCGCTGGCACCGCGACTACCAGCTGTCGCTCCAGCGCAAGTAACCCCAGCCCCCACGGCATGGCTGATGCGGCCACCCCACGGCTTTCGAGCGTGGGGTGGCCGTGCCGTTGCCGCCGTGGGGACGCCCTTCCCTTTTCGCGAAGCACCCACGCGTTCAACGTCACGGAGTGAACCCGATGCAGCCGTTCAAGACCTACCTGCTCCCGCTGTTCGTCGCCCTGGCGTCATGCGGAGATCCTCCCGAGCCCACCACTCCCGAGAAGCCCCTCCGGGTCTTGAGCGCGGAGGCCCTGGCCGAGCGCCAGCGCATCGCGAAGAAGGCCCTGGCGAAGCCAGGCACCGTCAAGGCCTCGCTCGCCACCATCGCGGAGGTCAACTCCGCGCTGGACCTGCCGGTGGGAGTGGTGGCGAGCGCGTCGCTCACGAGCCCCAATCCGCAGGGGGCCATGGTGGCGCCTTCCTACGGCAACATCCTGCCGCGCAAGGGCAGCTCGCTGTTCATCATGAGCACGGGCAACATCAACGTCGCCAACCTGCCGGAGCCGGGCACGGACTACCCGCCCGAGGGCGTCGAGGGCGACAAGGTCCTCTACCGCGTCACGCTCAACGTGCCGGCCAGCAGCAACCGGGTGACCTTCGACTTCCGGTTCCTCAGCGCCGAGTCCCCCGAGTATGTCGGGACGCAGTACAACGACACGTTCACCGCGCGCGTCATCGACGGGCTGGGCACGCGCACCGTCGCGGACTCGTCGGTGAACAGCGCGCAGTTCTTCGACGTCTCTTCCACGCGCGCGGCGGGCACCGGCTACGACACGCTGTTCTCTGACGACCCGTCCGGGGTGGACTTCTTCCCGGCCACCTACCCGCCTGAAATCATGCTGTTCCCCGATGCGGGCATCACTGACTTCCGCACCGTCAACTTCGAGGTCCTGCGCGGCGGGCAGGTCACCATCGAGTTCGAGATCAGCGACCTGGGCGACGGCGTCCTCGACTCCGCGGTGGTCATCGACAACATCACCTTCTCCAGCATGGAGGTGGTCAACCCGAACCCGACCCTCATCCACCCGTATACGGGCGCCGTGGTGACGGACGTCACGCAGCTGTCCGCGCCGTCTTCCGCGGCGATTCCCCCGGTCCAGGGCGTGGCCGCGGACGGCGTGACGCAGGTCCTGGTGCGCGCCAAGATGCCCTCCGCCGGGTCCATGACCTTCTCACTCAGCGGGACCAGCCCGGCCAACGGCGGCCTGGGCGCGGTCGGGACCACCACCCGGGCGGCCTCCGTCACCGTCCCCACCGTTCCCGTGGGCGGCGTGCACTACGCGTTCGCGCTCTACACCAGCCCCCCGGACTTCAACAGCGGGGGCTTCGAGACCGCCACCTCGCGCCTGGTGACGCTCTCCGGCATCTACACACCCGCGTCGGGAGCGAGCTACACGTCGACGGTCGAGCTCTCCATCGTCCGGCCGCCGCTGGTGCTCGTCCACGACCTCTGGTCCTCGTGCGCCGCCTGGCAGGCGACGGATGGCCTCGCCGCGAGCAGCCTCTTCCAGACGACGTGCGCGGACTACTCCGCGACGAGTTCGGCCAGCTTGACCCTGGAGGCCAACGAGCTCGCGGTCCCCAACGCCATCTACTCGGCGCTGACCAAGATGCGTCAGGGCCAGAACGCCGTCACCCAGGTGGACGTCGTCGCCCACGGCGCGGGCGGCCTGCTGACCCGCAAGTACGTCGACTCGGCCAACTACCGGAGCGTCGCGACCTTCAAGGAGGGGGACATCAACCGGCTCATCAGCCTGAACACGCCCCATGAGGGGACGCGCATGGCCACCGAGCTCGTCCGCATGCGCGACATCCTCAAGGCCGAGCCCTCCGGCCCCTGGGGATTGGTTCGGGACGCCCTCGCGATACCCCACAAGATCTCGCTCGACGTCGATGGCGGCTCGGCCATTGACGACCTCAAGGTGGGCAGCGCGCTCATCAACAACCTCCGGCAGACGGACGTCCCCACGCACTTCATCACCGGCCAGGGAGCACAGCCGCTGCAACGGACCGCTACGTTGGGCCTCCTTCCGGACGGCATCAAGGTGCTCTACCAGCAGATGGAGACCTACCATCCGGACTCCCGCGGCCAGTCCCTGCAGCTGCGGCAGAAGCTCATCCTGGGTCCCGACAGCACGCTGTTCTGCAACGACCCGCACGACATCTTCGCCGGGACCGCGGAACAGCAGGGCGGCGCCGTGACGGGCAGCACGGCCATCACCCCCTTCACCGTGACGCTGGCGAACCGGAACACGGAGCACTTCAAGGTCCAGATCAACGCGGGCCACCGGGATCGGATCCTCCAACTGCTCAACAGCCCTGTGGGAGGACCGCTCTTCGCCACCTCCATCCCCAGGCCGAGCACGGTTCCCACGGTGAATGGCTGCGCGGGCTTCACCGCGCTGCCAACCCCGCAGCGCGCCCGTGAGGCCATCGCCACCGCCGCCACGGGCACCGTGGTCATCACGTCCCCCCAGCCCGGCACCGTGGTCTCGCCGGGCGGCACGGTGACGGTGAGCGTCGCCGGGGCGGTGGGCTTCCAGCCAGAGACCGTCCTCATCCTGACCGAGGGCGCGGCCTCCGTCCTCGAGTCGGGGCCGTTCACGACCCAGTTCCGGATTCCGGCGCAGGCGCTCGGCGCGTTGACGCTCGTCGCGTTCGGCATCGACAGCCAGGGTCGGATGGTGCGCTCCGCCAGCCTCCCCCTGACCGTCAGCAGCTCCGCCCAGCTGAGCTCCATCCAGATTCTCAACGGGGATGCCGTCCTGAGAGGCCCCGGCGCGAAGCTGAAGCTGGTGGCGAACGGCCAGTACACGGACGGCGTGGTGAGGGATATCTCCGCGCCCTCGAGAGGCACGCTCTACTCGGTCTCCAACACGAGCATCGCCACCATCACCCCTGACGGCACGCTGACGGGCGTCTCCAAGGGCATGGCCACCGTCATGATCCGCAACGGCACGGTGCTCACCAGCATCACCGTCACGGTGGGGGACGAAAGCTCCGCGTCCTGCATCCCGATCCGGCTGGGCGAGTACAACCTCTTCGTGCTGGAGGACTACCAGCAGGGCAACGAGGTCCAGGGCAAGCTGGCCGCGGGCCGCAACATCTCCCTCCTGAACTTCTCCGTGGGAGAGAAGCTGCCTTCGACCGACACGGCCAACGTCCTGGTCGCGGGCGGGACCCTCTCCCTGTCCAATGGCTATGTCTGGGGGGATGCCCGGTACGGCGGGAAGCTCGCCCAGGAACCCAACGTCTTCTATCCCCGTGGGAACGTGGCCCGGGCGACGCCCATCAACTTCACCAACCAGGGCAGCGCCCTGCGGGCACTCTCCGCTGAACTGGGCGCCCGGCCCGCCAACGGCACCGCCACGCGCGAGTCCTGGGGTGGCGTCATGCTCACCGGCACGGACAAGCAGGTGAATGTCTTCGACGTCAAGGCCTCGTACTTCACCGGCGCCACGCTGCTGTCCATCAACGCGCCCGCCAACAGCCTGGTGGTCATCAACGTCCGGGGCACGTCCGCGACCTTCACCAACTTCGGACACGCCTTCAGCGGCGGCATCGACGAGCACGGCGTCCTCTTCAACTTCCCGGATGCCACCAGCCTCACTGCCTATGACTATGGCTTCTACGGCACGGTTCTTGCCCCGAATGCCAACGTCAACTTCTCCGGCGGGAGCTGGGTGGGTGGAATCTACGCACGCTCACTGAAAGGCAATGCCGTCGGACAGCTCAGCCGGCTGCGGGATACCGACATCTGCGATTGATGGCAGGATTCACGCGTCCGCGAAGAACCGCGACATGGGGGGCCCAAGGTGCTCAAAAATCTGAGGAGCCGCACAGCCACGGGAGGAATGTTGCTCGCCTTCTGGATGGGCTGCGCGGCGGAAGCCCCCGCTGACAAGGTCCCCGGCCTGGGAACGCAGGCCGGGGACGTCACGGACGCATCACAGCCTCTCACCGTCGTCGCCAGGGACGCGGAGCGCGGCGTCCCGACGATGGCGTGGGCACCGCTGGGAGCACCTGCCGCCCGCCCTGGGCAGAAAACGCCTGAAGCCGCCGCGCGGCGGTACCTGGAGCAGCACGCGTCCCTGTACCGGCTGTCCCCCACCGCGCTGCAAGCCGCCTTCGTGCACCGGGTCCACGACACGGGCCGCGGCGGCATCATCGTGGCCTTCCGCCAGCGCGTGGGCGGCATCGACGTGGTCCGCAACGAGCTGAAGGTGTTGATGACGCGCGACCTGTCGCTCGTCGCCATCACCGGCAACCTGCATGACGGCGTGGAGGGTGCACGGGCGACAGCCCGGAGCGCCTTCCGGACGTCCGCAGCCCAGGCGGTGGCCGCCACGCTGGGAGACCTCTACGGCATCACGCTGGAGGACACGGCCGTGGTGGCCCGGGCGGAGGCAACGACGCCGGGCCGCCAGCGGTTCGACCTCGCTTCCGGCCGGGGCGTGAAGCGCGCGGGCGTCTCATTGGTCGTCCCCGCCGAGGTCCGGCAGGTGTACTTCCCCCAGGCGGACCGGCTCGTGCCCGCCTGGTCCGTGGATGTGCTCGCGGAGCGAATCGGGCAGGAAGGCCGGCGCGGCTACGAGTACCTGGTGGATGCCGACCAGGGTGGCACGCTCCAGCGCAGCAATCGCATCTTCCATGACAGCTATTCCTACCGCGTCTGGGCGGACGCGGACGGAACGCCCCAGGACGGTCCCCTGCGGGACTTCACGCCGTATCCCAATGAAACTCCCAACGAGACGTTCGAGTCCCCGCGAAACATCACCGTGGACGGACGCGCCCATGCGGGCGGAGTGGATTCCTGGCTGCCTCCGGGCGCGACCACCACCTCCGGCAACAACGTGTCCGCCTATGCGGACCACTCCGACCCGGATGGCTATACCGAGGGCTCCGACACCTGGGCCTTCGTGAATCCCGCCACCCGGGACTTCCATTACGACTACGAGCCCACGCTGGGCCCCCTGGCCCGGCCGTCGCAGACGCAGGCCGCCATCACCAGCCTCTTCTACACGACCAACTGGCTGCACGATTACTACTACGCGTCTGGCTTCAATGAAGCCAAGGGCAACGCGCAGCGGAACAACCACGGCCGGGGCGGCCTGGAGGGCGACGCGCTGCTCGCCGAGGCCCAGAATCAGGGGCCCAACCCACAGGTCCGCAACAACGCGGCCATCTACGTGCCGGATGACGGGCTGCCTCCCCGCATGGAGATGTACCTCTTTGAGATGCCAGAGACCCGGTCGTTCCAGGTCGCGGAGGTGGACTACGCCACGGGCCGGGCCAACTTCGGCCCACGCACCTTCCACCTGGACTCGCTCCGGCTCGTCCTGGCGCAGAGCGGCTCCGCGTCGGTGACCACCGCGTGCCAGGCGCTGACGAATGATGTCTCGGGCGCCATCGTCCTGGCCGACCGGGGCGGCAACTGCTCCTACGAGCTCAAGGCGGTGAATGCCCAGGCCGCGGGAGCGGCCGGCCTCATCGTCCTCAACCACACCGAGGGCGCCCCTCCTCCCAACATGTTCGAGTCGGATCCGCTGCTCGATCCCACCCTTCCGCTGATGTCCGTTTCGTATGAGACGGGGCAGACCTTGAAGGGCCTGCTCGCCAATGGGCCGGTGGCGGGGACGATGAGCATCACGTCAGACCCTGAACGGGACGGGACGATTGACAACACCATCGTGTCGCACGAGTGGGGACACCTGCTCCACCTGCGGCTGGTGGATTGCCACCTGCCCGTGTGCCTCGCGCAGAGCGAGGGCTGGGGGGACTTCATCGCGCTCCACCTGATGGTCCGGGAGAAAGACGCCTTCAACTACAACGGCACGTATGGGATTGGCGGATATGCCGCGCATGTCCTTGGCGACAGCCTCTATTACGGCATCCGCCGGGCCCCCTACTCCCGCGACCCCACGAAGAACGCGCTCCGCCTGCGCCACCTCAGCGACGACGAAACCCTTCCCGTGGAGCCCCCGCTCCGTGACAACGGCGGGTTCAACTCCGAATCGCACAACGCGGGCGAGGTCTGGGCCTCGATGCTCTTCGATGGCTACCTGGCGCTGCTCGACGAGGCCGAGAAGACGGGCTCGACCTTCGCGGAGGCGAAGCGGCGCATGGCGGACTACGTCGTCGCCGGGATGGTGGCGGCGCCCGTGGACCCCACGCTCACGGAGCAGCGCGACGCGTTGCTCATGGCGGCTGGCAGCCAGGACCCGCGCGACATGGACCTCCTGGCCCAGGCCTTCGCGGGGCGGGGCGCGGGCACCTGCGCCCGTTCCCCTCCACGCAGGTCCCTGAACTTCACGGAGGTCCACGAGGCCTATACGGTCCAGGCGGACCTGAGATTCGAGTTCGTGAAGGTGGATGATGCCCGCCGCACGTGCGACGCGGTGCCGGATGGCATCCTCGATGCCGGGGAGGCGGGTTCACTGCACCTCAAGATCACGAACCTGGGGCCCGTCAAATCCGAGGGGACCCCCGTGACCGTCGTCAGCAACCGGCCCGGCGAGGTGATCCTCCCCACGGACGATTTGTGGGTCCCCTCGGTGCCGCCCTTCGGGTCCATCTCCATGGCCATCCCCATCGAGTTGGCCGTCGCTCCCACGCGCCCCCGGGACCTGGAGCTGACGCTCACTCCGAGCGGCTCCGGTTTCTGTCAGGCCCCGGTTCCGCTCCGGCACGTCCTCAAGGTGGACCACGACGAGGAGGCTGCCACGACGGACACCTTCGAGAGCCCCTCGACGGCGTGGAGCACGGTGGTGCTGAAGGGGGCCGCGGACCAGGCGTGGCAGCGGGTGCTGGCCCCGGACAGCACGGTGGATGCGGCCAACCATGTCTGGTTCATCGCGGACGGCCCGGACCTCGCGGACACGGCGCTGGTGTCGCCCCGCCTCACGGTGTCGGACTCAGCACCCTTCACGGTGACGTTCGACCACCGGCATCGCTTCGCCTTCGACGTGGACTCCTGGACGGGCCAGAAGACCTTCTGGACGGGCGGCGTGATCGAGCTCACCCAGGACGGTGGCCAGACCTGGGAGGACGTGAGCAAGCATGCCGAACCGGGGTACGGGGGGAAGCTCGACTCGACCACGAGCAACCCCCTGGGCGGACAGCAGGCATACGTCGCGCAGAGCAGCCTCTGGCCACGGATGAACCAGGGCACGAAGTTGGATTTCGGCTCGCGGTTCGCCGGGAAGACGGTCCAGCTGCGGTTCCGGTTCGGCTCCCCCTGGTACGTGGAGTCCCATGGCTGGGAGGTGGACAACGTCGTGCTGTCGGGCGTGGTCGGCAAGCCGTTCAAGGCCGTCATCCCCAACGCGGGCACCTGTATGCCGAGCGCCAACGCCGGTGAGGATCAGCTCGTCGAAAGTGGCGCGGCGGTCACGCTCCAGGGCTCGGGACACTCGACCGCGTCGGGGACCGTGATGACGTACACGTGGCGGCAGCTCGATGGTCCGCCCGTGGAGCTGACGGGCGGAGGCACCGCGTCCGCGTGGTTCCTGGCGCCCATCGTTTCGAGCGAAACGCCGATGCACTTCGAGCTGACCGTGAGCGTCGGTCCGCTGCTCGTTGACACGGACACGCTGGAGATCCGGGTCAAGCCCGAGGACCCGACGACGGATCCCGACCCGGATCCGGATCCGAACGTGGGGGGCGGGGGCTGCGCCAGTGCATCCCCTTCCTCAGAGCCCTCCGCCGCCTGGGTGGGGTGGCTGGTTGGAATGCTCGCGGCCCGGCGCCTTGCCTTGCGCCGGGCCGGGCGTTGAGGGGCTCAGTCGCGTCCTCCAGCAGGGCCATCAACGTGTCGGACGCATTATCCAGGCGCTCAACCACGCCACGTGCCAGGGCGCCAGCGCGGTGAATCCGGACGGGCCAATCTTGGTCATGGAAAGGCAGACAACCCCCGTCCAAAGCAGCGCCTGCGCCAGGATGAGCGACCAGCCGGTGTTCTGGAGCCACCTGCGCTTCAAGGCATGGCCGCCCAATGAAACCAGGGCCGGCAACAAGCCGCTCAGGGTGAACAGCGCCCACGGCACCACGCGGTCTCGCGTGAGCTGCTCGGGCGGGCGGTGGCTGGAGTGCTGGTTGTGCACCACGCCGTCGTGCAGCAGGAACGCGTAGAAGAGGCCCGACTGGTAGAGCATGGAGGCCGTCGCGACGGCGACCCCGAACCCTCCGAGTCGCGTCCGGCGCCGCGCTTCCCGAGCCAGCACCTCCGGCGGCAACTCCAGCGCGTAGGGATGGCCCAGATCCAACAGGGCGTCCTTCGCCGCCTGCCGCACCGTCACCCCTTCCCGGCCCGCGCGGTCGCCCAGCGGGTGGTCCGGCGCCAGCAAACCCAGCAGCAGATCCGCCCGTGCCCGGGGCGTCTCCTCTTCCGTGGGGGCCCGTCGCAGCGCCGCGATGAGCAGATCGGTGTCCGCCCGGGTCGCGTCGGGTGAGCGCACCGCGTCCGTCATCGCTTCGAGGGAAGGCTGCGCGGGACGTGGCTGCGACCGTGACATGGTGTGCGCTCCCTCGGCTCGCTGACTCCGGTGCGAGGCCCCGAGGATAGGTGAGTGCCGCCCGGCGGCCCACCCCGGGGGCGCGGTGGTGGAGCTGGAGACGCAGGTCCACCGCGTCGACGACGGCCGCGTGCGCCCCCTACCGCTCCCCCCCGGGGCGCCTGGCTGCGCTTCCTGCGCCTGGGCTCGAACGTGCCCGGGCCGCGGAACGTCCTGCCCATGATGGCTCATGTCTCGACCGCTCCGGGGAGCTGAGCCAACCCGCGGTGCACGCGGTATCCTCGTGGGATGTCTGATCTCTACGCGGTCCGAGTCCTCGGTGTGTCCCGGCAGGCCGTCCGCCTGTCGGTGGCGCGCGTTCACCCTGACGCCGGGAAGCCCGCGCCGCACGCCGTGTTCGCATTCATGTTGATCTACGACCCCATCGAGAAGGCGGAGGACGCCGAGTTCAGCAAGTACCGACAGCTGAAGGACGCGGCGCTCGTGCGGGAGGTGGGGGGGCGCAAGGTCTTCACCAGCGAGTGGATGAACGCGAACGCGCGGGCCTTCGTGTCGAAGGTGACGCGGTCCGGCCCCTTCCTGGACATCCAGCTGACGCACCCGGCGTGGGGGGAGCACCTGCGCCCGCGTATGGCCTGGCGGACGACCGCCTACGACGTCGGCCCGGGCCTGCCCGCCGAACCTCGGGTGCCCGCGATGGAACAGGCGACCGTCCCGCGCTCACCGGGTGAACGGACTCCGAAGGCCGTGGGCGCAGGAGCGAAGAAGGCAGCGAAGGCGAAGAGCCCCGCGAAGAAGGCCGTGACGGTGAAGAAGACCGCCGTGAAGAAGACCGTGGCGAAGAAGGCCGCGAGGGCGAAGCGAAGCGGCTGAGGCCCCGGCGGCGTCTGGCCCCGGGCCAGCACCTTCGGTAGGAGCAGCCGGGCATCGCGGCGCGCACGGGCCGGTGACATTCAGTCCCGTGCCTGCTTCAGGCATGCGGAACCCGGGGCCTCATCCCGTATGCTCCGCGCCCCATGTCCCCGTCCCTGAACGCCCGAAGCGCGCTCGCCGCTGCCTCGCTCCTGCTGACGCCCCCGGCGCTGGCACAGGCACCGCAGGCCGGCGCGCCGCCCGCGGAAGCGGCCCCGCCCGCGCAGGCCCAGCCCGTCATCACCAAGCCTCCGGAGCTGCTGCAGCAGGTGGAGGCCACCTACCCTCCCGAAGCGCTCGCGGAAGCGGTCACCGCCTCCGTGCGCCTCATCATCACCATCGCCGCGGATGGCTCCGTGTCGGAGGTGTTGCCCACGGAGCCCGCGGGCCATGGCTTCGACGAGGCGGCCATCGCGGCGGTGCGCCAGTTCCGCTTCTCGCCCGCGGAGGTGGACGGTGTGCCCGCGCCGGTGCAGGTGGAATACATCTACCACTTCACCCTCAACGCCCCTCCGGAGGAGGCCCCTGGAACCGACCAGGCCCAGGTGGCGCGGAAGGCCACGCTCAAGGGCCAGCTGATTTCGCGCGGCAGCCGCTCGCGCGTGGCCGGCGCCACGGTGCGCTGCGGTGACGACCCGGAGGCGCCCGAGGCCCTCTCCGACGCGGACGGCCGCTTCAGCCTCGATGTGCCCCCTGGCGAGTGCGCGGTGCGCGTGGTGGCGTCCGGCTACCAGCTCTACCAGACGAAGGAGCTGCTCCAGGAGGACGAGACGACGGAGGTGAACTTCTTCCTCGCGCCCACCGGCGGCGCGCTGGAGACCGTCGTGCGCTCCGACCGGCCGAAGAAGGAGGTCGTGCGCCGGACCATCACGCGCCAGGAGGCGCAGCGGACGCCGGGCACCTTCGGCGACCCCATCCGCGTCATCCAGACCCTGCCGGGCGTGGCGCGCGCGCCCTTCATCTCCGGCCAATTGCTGGTGCGCGGCTCCAACCCCGGCCAGACGGCGACGATGATGGACGGGGTCGGCATCCCCCTCCTCTTCCACCTGCTCGGCGGGCCCTCGGTGGTGAACGCGGAGTTCATCGACCAGCTCGACTTCTTCCCGGGCGGCTACGGCAGCCAGTACGGCCGCGCGGTGGGCGGCATCGTGGAGGTCGGCACGCGCAAGGGCGCCGCCGACACGTTCCATGGCTCGGTGAAGGTGGACCTGCTGGACGCGGGCTTCTTCCTGGAAGCCCCCGTGACGGACGGCATCAGCGTGGCCGCCGCCGCGCGCCGCTCGTACATCGACACCATCCTCCCCGCCGTCCTCCCCAAGAGCGAGGGCAGCACCCTGTCCGTGGTCCCCAAATACTGGGACTACCAGCTGCGCGTGGACTTCGGCGCGAAGCGGGACGCCCGTTCGGAGGAGGAGGCCCAGTCCCTGGCGGGCAGCGCGCGCAGCACCGGCTACGTCATGGCCTTCGGCAGTGACGACCAGCTCCGCCTGGTGACCGGCGGTCCGGAGACGGAGCGCGACCTGACGGTCGACACGCACACCCTCTTCCACCGCATCAAGGGTGACTGGACGTACCGCAAAGGCGCGCTCACGTCCGTCTTCACGCCGTACGTGGGCTACGACGGCACCAGCTTCAAGTTCGGCGCCGCGAAGCAGGACGGCGTGGGCTACACGGTGGGCGCGCGCGAGGTGCTGGGCCTGGAGCTGTCCTCCAGCCTCACCGTGCGCACCGGCCTGGACCTCGTCTACGAGCACCAGTCCTTCGACGTGGAGTTCCCCGCCCCAGAGAACTTCGAGTACGTGGCCTTCCCTGGCGCCGAGTCCGTGGGCGAGCTGCTGGTGGAGAAGATTGGCCTGGGCTCCTTCGACGGCGCGCTCTTCGTGGAGGCGGACCTGAAGGTGGGTAGGTTCACCTTCACCCCCGGCGTGCGCGGCAACTTCCAGCGCGCGGGCGACGCGCGGAACGTGGCGTTGGACCCCCGGCTGTGGGTGAGCTTCGCGGCCACCGAGCGCACCCAGCTCAAGGGCTCGCTCGGCCTCTACAGCCAGCCGGCGGAGACGTTCCGCTTCATCTCCCTGCCGTACGGCAACCCGGACCTGGCCTACCAGCGCGCGTTCCAGAGCAGCCTGGGCGTGGATCACCGGCTGACTGACGTGCTCAACGTGGACGTCACGGGCTTCTTCAACCGCCGCTTCGACAACATCGCGGCGCCCGGCGACATCCTCTCGCTCCCGGGTGGAGGCGTGGTCCAGCTGCCGTACTCCAACCAGGGCATCGGCCGCGCCCTGGGCTTGGAGGTGATGGTGAAGAAGCAGCGCGCGTCCGCGACGGACAAGTGGTCCGGATGGCTGTCGTACACCTTCAGCCAGTCACTCGACGGGCGCACGGGCCGCGCCCCCGAAGGGAATGGTGGAGACTTCGGCGGGGGCTTCGGTGGCAGCGGCGACGAGACGTATGGCCTCAGCCCCTTCGACCAGACGCACATCCTCACGCTGGTGAGCACCTACGTGCTGGGCAACGGCTGGGAGCTGGGCGGTCGCTTCCGCTACACCACCGGCCGCCCGACGACGCCGCTCAACCACACGTTCGACCAGTACCAGGTGGACAGAAACCGCTTCAACGGCACGTACGGGCCCTACGCCTCGGCGCGCACGTCCGGGTTCCACCAGCTCGACATGCGGCTGGACAAGAGCTGGCAGTTCCAGAGCTGGACGCTGGGGGTCTACCTGGACGTGCAGAACCTCTACAACGCGGAGAACGTCGAGTTCACCTTCAACGACTACCGGCAGCGCCGGGAGTACGAGGTGCCCGGCATCCCCATCCTCCCCGTGGTGGGCGTGAAAGGAAGCTTCTGACATGAAAGCCCTGCTCAACACCGGAAGCCTGCTGCTGCTGGCGCTGACGGCCCTCGCGTGCGTCGAACCCGAGGACAAGCCGTCGAGCGTGCACGACCTCCGCGTGCTCGGCGTGTCCACGGAACGGCCCGAGCTGATCGCCTCCACCTGCGACCAGACGCCGGAGGCCTTCGACGAATTGGCGGAGGAGGTGACGTACCGCGCGCTGGTGGTGGACCCCGCCGGCGCGGGACGCCCCATCCAGTACCAGCTGTGGGCCTGCGCGGATCAGGACGACCGCACGTGCGCGACGGAGGCGGACCGCGCCCTGCTCGCGGAGGGCACCACGACCGCGGGCGAGCTGACGCTCCCCATCCGTCCCGGCGCGGCCCGCGTCTCTCAGGACAAACTCCTGCTGGAGCGCGTGCTGGCGGAGGACGCCTACAAGGGGCTGGGAGGCATCCGCATGCCTCTCGTCCTGAGGGTGTCGGCGGGCGACGAGGAGATCTACGCGCAGAAGCTGATGGTCTTCTGGTGCCCGGTGGTGGAGGGCATGAAGGCCAACGAGCAGCCCGTGCTTCCGGGCCTGCGGGTGGACGACGTGGTCTGGCCGGAAGGTGAGCCCCTGGAGCTGAGCGGTCCCGGGCCCTTCGTGATGACGTCCGAGGACGTGTCGGACCGCGAGGAGAACTACATCGTCCCGGGCCTGCGCCTGCAGGCCGTGAACCTCAAGGAGGCGTGGGAGATCGCCTGGTACACCACGCTGGGAGAGTTCAACCTGTCGGAGACGGGCGGCGCGGACTTCGGTGGCCAGCAGGGACGCCACCGCGTGGAGTGGGAGCCGGCGGAAGGCGCGGCGGCCCAGGAGGTGACGTTCTGGGCCGTGGTGCGCGACGGGCGCGGCGGCAGCTCATGGGTGGTGCGCCGGGCTCGCTGGAGCCCCTGAGCACCGCCGTCCCTCCCGGGAACCGAGCTCAGCGCGGCGCGGCGCTGGCGATGAAGTCGTTGATCAGCTGAGGACTCTTGATGAGTTCTCACTGGGAGCGCACACGAGCCCCCGAGGCCAGGCGTTGCCAGCGAAGCAACATCCACGCGGGCTTCGTAGCCTCCCGGGCCACGGGAGAGGTGGACGCCGGGACGTGATTCCGCGCGGTTGAACGCGGCCATTTCCTTGCAGCGCCTCCGGGCGCTCCCACGGAGGTCCACGCATGAGACGCAACCGACTCATTGCTTCGTTCCGCCTTCCCCATCTCCGCCCCGCCCTGGGCACACTGGTTCTCGCGGCGTCGCTGTGTACGGCGACCGCCGAAGCCGCGGCCCTCCGGGTCATGCCCCTGGGGCTTGGCTCCGGCACCGTCACGGGCACAGGCATCAACTGCACCAACATCGTCGGCAGCGACTGCGATGAAACCTATGGCGCCAGCGCGTCCGTGACCCTCACCGCCACGCCGTCCGCGGGGTCTTCCTTCCAGGGATGGAACGTCGACCTGGACGCGGACCTGTTGTCCACGCCGGACTGCACGGGGACGACGCCCACCTGCACCCTGTCCATGGGCGTGGCGCGGTCCGTGAAGCCTGTCTTCCGGCTCGCGGCGGGCACCGTCAATCCCATCCCCGTCGTCAACACGAGCGCCATCACGCCCGAGGAGATCGAGGCGTATCTCAACAATCCCGCCAACGCGGCCACGAACACCGTGGCCCGCTTCATCAGCGCGCTGCCGGCAGAGTACAGGGCCAGCCCCATCCTGATGGCGCGTTCAGAGAGCCTCCAGACGGGCACCGCGGAGCACCCGCGCCTGCTGCTCTCCAGCCAGACCGCCCGGTCCGTCTTCTCCATCGGGCCCGCGCCGCATGCGTCCTATCCAGGCTCGCATCCGGACGTCATCGAATACATGCAGTGGGACGAGGCGACGAAGAACTTCCGCTTCCACGAAATCATCCTCACGACCATCCCCCAGATGGGCTCCATCCCTCCGCGCTCGCGCCACATCGAGAAGGATGATGGGAAGTGCGCGGCCTGCCATTCGACGCGGAACGTGCTGAACCTCACGGGCATCCCCGGCACGACTGGCTTCCCGGTGGGCGTCATCAAGACGAAGAACAAGCCCAACTGGGACCCCTACGACAGCTGGGGCGGGATGCTCCCCTTCAACCGGGATCGCCTCTACCAGGGCTCCGTGGACACCGCCGCGTTCCGCAAGCTCTTCAACCCCTGGACGTGGCGCACACAGCCCGAGGTCCGCCGGCTCATCGAACAGCTTCGGCTGCAACCGCCCGGACGGCTTTCGGCGGGGAGCCCCCACCTCATCACGCGCTTCCGGGGCGGCCCCAACGACGGGACGCCGCGCTTCAGCTTCGACCTGACGCCCCCGGTGACGACGGAGCCCGTTCCGTCGGGGACCGCCACCATCGCGACGGCGTATGCCTTCAACGCCCAGCCTGGCTCGGGCGCGCTCACCTCCGTCACCCGGGGTGGCCCGTCCGTCACGCTGTTCCATGACTCGCTCATCTCCGGGGACGAGGGGCGCGGCGTCCAGCTGTTCGACCTGCTGGGCGGCTTCGATGGCAGCCTCAACCAGCGGCGCATCGCGGACGAGCTCGCCAGCCACCGCTGGGCGACCGGCAGCGTGTACGTCGACCCGCGCCCGGTGGCCCTGGCCATCACCAAGGGCTGCCTCACCATCAACAGCTCGCTGAACACGGTGCAGAGCAGCCCCTCGGGTCTGGCGGTGAACCTGCCCTTCTTCACGTCGCGCAACGGCATGGGCATCAACGCCCTGCGCGACGACACCCTGGCGCGCACCCAGAGCATCCCGCGCCGCAAGGCCGACATCGAGAAGCTCAACTTGAGCCGCGCGGGCGACCCCTATCTGATGACCGGGACGACCGTGAACGGCCTCATTCCGCAGTACGGCGCCGCGACCAGCGCGTCGACGGACGTGTCGCTGACCCGGCTGCGGCAGGAGGTGTTCCGCCGGCCCATCGACAACCCGGCCCCGGACTCGACGGTCATGGGCGGCATCCTCGTGGACCGGGAGAACTACAGCCCCAACACGAACCTGGTGGCCCTGTACCGGTACTTCCTGGAGCCGCTCGGCGTGTCGGTGGACAAGTGGTCCCTGGGCGTGCGCGGGCGCTCGCGCGCCTATGGCTTCGCCGACGTGTTCAGCACGTACACCGGCGCGCTCCAGACGGAGTTGGAGGCCAACCTGACGGCGGACCCCATCCCCGGTCTGGCGACGCCCTTCTCCTGCGCCAGCCTGATTCCAGCGGTGAACACGACGCTGGCCTCGCTGCCGCCCGTGGGCGATTACCCGACGTACACGGACGTGCAACGCATCTTCAACAAGGCCTGCATCGAGTGCCACGGCGGCCTGGACTACCCGCCGTACAAGAACTTCGGCACCTACCTGAACCTGGCCGAGGACCAGAGCGCCCCCGGAGTGAATCCGCTCACGGCGTCGTATGACATTGCCGCGCCCATGGCCACCAGCCAGACGGGGCCGCTGTTCGACCGCATCACCCGCACGTCCGAGGACTGCCCGAACGGGATGATGCCGTGTGGCGGACCGCCGCTGAGCCAGACGGACGTCGAGACCCTCCGGCGGTGGATCATCGGCGGCAATCCCTCCCTCTGGGGCGACCCGCACCTGACGACGATGGACGGCGTGCGCTACGACTTCCAGGGCGCCGGTGAGTACGTGCTCCTGCGCGACCCGGGGCTGGAGCTCCAGGCGCGCCACACGCCCGTGCAGACCGAGCAGCCCGTGGGGCCGGATCCGCACACCGGCCTGACGGCCTGCGCGAGCATCACGACGGCGGTGGCGGTGCGCGTCGGCCCGCATCGCGTCAGCTATCAGATGAACGCGGAGAAGCCGGAGCTGCTGGTGCTGCGCGTCGACGGCAAGCCGGTGACGCTGGAGAAGGAGCTGCTGCTCCCCGCTGGAGGACGCATCACGTCCACGGGGACGAACGGCGGCATCCGCATTGAATCCGCGGGAGGCACGCGCATCACCGTCACCACGGATTGGTGGGCGCACTACGGCCTCTGGTACATGAACATCGACGTGCGGCAGGCGCGCGCCAGGGAGGGCCTGCTGGGCCCCATCGCTCCGGGCAACTGGCTGCCCGTGCTGCCGGACGGCTCGCAGCTGGGGGCGCGGCCCTCGGACCTGGGGGACCGCTACGTCGGCCTGTACGAGAAGTTCGGCGAGTCCTGGCGGGTGACGAAGGACACGTCCCTCTTCGACTACGCCTCCGGCTACTCCACCGAGTCGTACACGCTGCGCGAATGGCCCGGATACAAGGCGGACGTCTGCCGCATCGAGAAGGCGCCGCCCGGCATCCCGGTGGTGGAGCCGCTGAAGGCCATTCCGCTGGAGCAGGCAGAGGCGCTGTGCAAGGGCGTCTCGAAGGAGCGTCTGCGCGACTGCGCGCAGGACGTGGCCGCGACCGGGGATCCGGTCTTCGCCAAGACGTTCGTCACGACGGAGAAGCTGGGCCGCAACCTCGCACCCGAGACGCTGGAGCTGGTGACGCCGAAGGAGAACGCCGTCACCTCGTCGAGCGTGACCTTCGAGTGGAAGGACGCGTACGACAAGGACGGGGACGCCGTCGTCTACCGGCACTGCGTCTGGAACGTGAACACCCGCTTCACCTACGCGGCCTGCACGAAGGGCGTGCCCGAGCAGTCCAGGACGGTGAAGCTGGAGGGCGGCAGGGACTACTTCTGGAAGGTCCTCGCGGAGGACGGCCGGGGTGGCACCACGGAGAGCCGCACCTGGCGCGTGACGGTGAAGTAGCCACACGTCGCGGCTGAAAGGACGGAGGCCCCGGATTGCCTGCGAGCATCCGGGGCCTTGTCGTGTGACGCCGCTGTTTGCCCGGGCAACACAAGGCGCCTCCTGGCAAGGTCCCTTGCCATGCCCAAGAAGCCCAACACCGCCGCGCTGATGAAGAAGGCGGACGCGTTGCTGGATGAGATGCCGCCTCAGTTGGACCAGGCCATCACGCTCCTGCGAGAAATCGTGGAGGCGGATCCGGAGCACCTGCTGGCGCTGCACTCGCTCAACTGGGCCCTGGACCCGACGCGGCGCTTGGAGCCCCACCGCTGGGAGCGCGAGGTGAAGGCCGAGCACTGGCGCGTTCGCGACCGCGTCCTTGAATTGACCCGAGGGACGAAGCCCGGCGGAAAGCTGTCGACCGGGCAGAAGGCGCGCGCGCTGGCGTTGAGCCAGTGGGCCGAAGACCTGTTGCGGCGCGTGCCGACGGACGCGCAGATGCAGCAGGCGGAGGCCGCGCTGGTGGAGGCCGAAGGCCTGCGTGACATCGCGGACCACGCCCGCGCACGTCGGGGACTGGAAGCGTGGCACGCGCTGCGGCGGGGCCCTCCGGAGCCGGGCTACCGGAAGCTGCTCGCCCTGGTGGAGGCGGCGCCCGATCCGCGCGCCAGCGACGACGAGGGCAACGAGGATCCGTTCGCCTTCCAGGGCCTGGAAGGTGCCTTCTCCGACGAGGGCTTCCACGCGTGGCTCCGGAAGCAGAAGCCCGCGGCGCGTCCCCCAGCAAAGAAGGCCAAGGCCCTGGACAACGGACTCCTGCAGGCGGCGGGGCTCGACGCGGCCCCCTTCTTCGGCCCTGGCTTCGAAGGGGAATGGCGCACGGGCCGGGTGCTGGCCCTGATTGCGCTGGGGGCCGACCTGGAGGCCCGGGACAAGACCCACGGCGGCGTTCTCCACCTGGCCGCTCGGGTGGAGGACGCATCGCTGGTGAAGGAGCTCCTGCGGCTGGGAGCTCCCGCCGACACGACCGATTCAGCGAAGGCAACGCCCCTCCACGCGGCGGCGGAACACGGCTGCACGGCCTGCATCGCCCTGCTGGCGAAGGGCGGCGTTCCCGTGGACGCGCTCGACAACGCGGGACGCACGGCGCTCTTCAACGCGCGGCGGGCGGACGTGACGCAAGCGCTCATCGACGCGGGCGCCAACCCCAACGCGGGCAAGGGCTGGACGCCGCTGCACCAGCACGCGCGCGTCAAGGAGCGGGGGCCCGTCATCGAGGTCCTGCTCCAGGCCGGGGCGGATGTGAATGGCAAGAACTCAGCGGGACAGACGCCCGTGAAGGAGGCGCTGGAGCACGGCAACGCGCACCTCGCCCAGCTCATGGGCGCCAGGGCGCCCTCGGGGAAGAAGGGGGCGCTGGACGTGCAGCCGATGCTGGACGCGCTGGCCCGCGAGCGGAAGGCGTTGCTCAAGGCCTGGTACTACGAGGACAAGGACGTGGACGCCGTCGAGCAGGTGCTGAATCGGCTCGCGCTGGAAGGCGCCACGTCGTGGGACGCGCTCGCGGCGGCGGTGCAAGGAATGCCTCCCTGGACGGCCATGGCCCTGGTGGTGCTCGCCCGGGAAGCGCTCCCGGCCGAAGCGAAGGCGCCTTCCCTCTCCAAGCTCCCACGCTTCGTTCGCGGCGACCTGGTGGTGAAGGGTGACGTGCACGTGGACGGTCCCTTGCTGGTGACAGGGAACCTCACGGTGGAGGGCGTGCTGAGCAACGCAGGGCCTGAAGGCCTGCTCGTGGTGGGCGGCTCGCTGCGCGCCAGCGGCGTGGACACGGATGGGGAGCTGGTCGTGGGCCAGGACCTGGAGGCGCAGGTCGTCTGGGGGCACGGCAACGACGCGACGCTCCGGGTCGGCGGCGTGCTGAAGGCCGAGGCGGTCATCGCGGATGACCACGACGTGCAGGCCAAGGTGAAGGCACCGCATCACTTCGCCGCGGGGGACTTCGACGCCACGGACGCATCACTCAAAAAGCTCTTCGTGCCAAAGGCTTTCAACCAGGCGCGACTGGCCCGCGAAAGGCTCTTCAGCGTCCTGCGCAAGGGGGGAAGTGCGCTGCGGAGCCCGGACTGACAGGTGAGCCCGCGGACCAACATCCCGCAGTCGGGCTGTTCCGCGGGTCAGTACTCCCGCCCACCACCGGGGCCCACCTTGGGCCCGTTCGGAAAAACCATTCAGGGGGCGGTGGATGAAACAGATGAAAGCGGCGCTGTTGTTCCTGTCGCTGGGCGCGGGCATGGCCTGCACCAGCACCTACGACCCGTACTACTACGACGACGCCTACTACGATTCGTACTACGGGGCGTATGACGCGGCCTGGTCCTATGCCTGGGTCGACCCTGTCTACAGCTATTGGTACTACGCCATCGGCAAGGTGCAGGCCATGGCTGTCGACCCGGCCACGGCGGCCACCCAGCTCGCGGCGAATGCCTCCACCGCCTTCACTCCCTCCGGCTGCGCCACCGCGACCGCGACGGGCGCGACGGTGAACTACACGTTCAACAACTGTCAGGCGGCGATCTCGCTCACGCAGATCTCAGGCAGCGTGGAGGTGGTGCTCGCCGACAACCAGGGGCAGCTCGCCGCCACGGCCAACTCCACCAACCTCACCATCAACGGGGAGCCGTACAACCTCTCGCTGCAGATCGCCGGCTCCCCGCCGCAAGGCGACCAGCGCAAGGTGACCGTCACCTCCAACAGCTTCTCGCCGAATCGCTTCGATTCGCGAACGTCCACGAGCACGGTCACCTGGGTGGCGGGCAGCGGGTGCATCACCGTGGACAGCACGTCGCAGGCCACGAAGGGCGGCCTCAGCTCGACGACGACCGTGTCCGGCTACCAGCGCTGCGACCACCAGTGCCCCACGGCGGGGATGGTGCAGGTGGAGACGGCCGAAGGGACGTTCACCGCGACGTACGACGGCTCCAACACCGTCAAGGTCGTCGCGCCGAACGATGACGTCAAGACGTACAACCTGGACTGTTGAGCGCCGGGCGCGGCCAGGGGCGGACGGTGGCGTCTGGCCCTGGCCCGCGCATTGCTGAAGGGCAGACCCGAGGGCTCCAATGACGGCGCTCCGGGTCCACGCCCTTCCCGGAGCCGTTGCACCGTGGCCATTCCGACACGGTGCGCGGCTGTGGCGCCACACGCCACCATGTCCCGACCGCACTCCCCCTTCGCCTCCATCCCGAGCCGCCACGGACTGCTGCCCGCGATCCTGTGCAGCATCCTCGCGGTGGACCTGCTGGCCCTGCGGCTCGACTGGAGCGAGCGCGCCAGCTTCGCCTTCCTGTCGTGGAACCTGTTCCTGGCCTGGGCGCCGTACACCCTGGCCCTCATCGCACGGGGGTTGAGGGTGCGAGGCCTGGGCCGTCCGTGGCTCATGGCCCCGCTGGCGCTCGGCTGGCTCGCGCTGTTTCCCAACGCGCCCTACCTCGTCACCGACTTCATCCACCTGCGTCAGCGGCCCGGGGTTCCGCTCTGGTTCGACGCCGCGCTCCTGGCCCTGTTCGCCGCCACCGGGTGGCTGCTGGGCCTGCTGTCCCTGGACATCTGGAAGCGGTGGCTGGAAGAGCGCTGGGGCCGCACAGCGGCATGGGCCTTCGTCGCCGTCACCTCCGGCCTGTGTGGCTATGGCATCTACCTGGGCCGCGTGGAGCGCTGGAACAGCTGGGACGTGCTCTCGGAGCCGGACCGCCTCTTGCGCGCCATGGCCTCACACGTGAGGGATCCCCTGGCCCATCCCGCCCTGCCCTCGCTCACCCTCCTCTTCGCCCTGCTCCTGCCGCTGTCCTACGCCGGCTATGAGGCGCTCGTCGCCCGCCTGTGCCGCCAGCGCGCTACACTTCCCGGCGCCTGAGTAAGGTGGACATGGCGCCGCCAGGGTCGTCGGGAGGATGCACCGTGACAATCGAGCGCGACCTCAACGAGGCAACGCCAGCACTGCGCGCGAGGCTCGAAGCGGTCGGGGCAACGCGCTGGTCGGAGCTGGCCGGGGTGCTCCTGGCGTGGGTCCATGGCTGGGCGTGGCTGGAGCACGGAGAGACGTTCCTGAAACACCCGCGCTCCATCCAGGAGCTGAACGAAGCGCTGCGCGCCTCCCGGGCGGAGCTGGATTCGGAGGCGGGCTTCGAGGAACTGATGAACCTCGTGGAGCTCACAACCGAGACCAAGGTGATCCGCACGCAGGAGGCCCTGGGCTTCCTCACGTTGGACCAGCCGGGGCCAGAGGTGATCCGCAGCGGCACCGTTGGAGAGCGTGGGCTGGCGGCCTGGGAGGCCCCGCGACGTGATGCGCGGGGCCTGGTGTTCTACGCCAATCTGGAGCGGCCAGACGGGGCGGACTTCGTGCGCATGCTGGTGGCTCCGGCCACGCGGACGATCTCCGTCGAGGTGATCGACGACGGATGGTTCGAGATCGCCGCGTATCTGGGTTGAGGGGGCTACCGGAACCACCCGAACCCGGCCACCGCGTCACCGTCGTGCTCGTAGTACTCGACGACGACGGTGTGCTCACCGGCGCGCATCCAGCGCGCCTGCGTGTAACTGGTGGAGGATTGGTCCTTCCAGCCATTGATGATGCGGCTGCCGTCCACGAAGACCCGGATGCCGTCATCCGCCTGGGCCATGAAGAAGTACAGGCCCGTCGCGAAGTAGAACCGCCCCGTCCAGCGCACGGAGAAGTCATCCGGGCCCACGCCCTCCACGGGGCTGCCTGACCACCAGTAGTTCCTGAGCGGTGCCCCCTCGCAGCGCACCGTCACCGGGACGCCCGCCAGCTCCCGGTTGGCGAAGTACTCCGCCCGGTACTGCCCGGCCGGGCACTCCGCGGGAGCGATGGGTTCGAAGGAGGCCGTGACGCCCACGTCCTCCGTGCCCACCAGGAGGGTGTGCTCCGCGGCCCCGCCGTTGGACCAGCCGACGAAGCCTTGGTTGCCCTGGGGCGACGGCGCGAAGAGCGCGTGCGAGGAGCCCGCGACCACGGAGCGCACCAGCGGTGACGGGCTGGCCGTCCCGTCGAACACCACCTCCAACCCGGGAGGCGACGTCTCCAGCGTCACCTGCACCTTCAGGGGCAACAGCGTCACCATCCGGCTGCCCGCCAGCCCCGCGGAGTCCGTCGCGGTCAGCGTCAGTTGGAAGCGCACGTCGTCGCCATGGTCCGGGATGGTGAAGCTCCCGCCAGGCCCCTGGCCTTCTTCATAGGGATGGGAATGGCACGCGCCCGGCGTGCAGTGCACCAGCGTGAGGGTCCACGCCATCCGGTCACCCGGGATGGCGCCGTCCTCCGCGTCGCTCGCCGAGCCCGCGAACGTCACCACGTCCCCCACCTTGAAGCGGAACGTCTCCGACGGCGCGTGGATGGACACCACCGGCGCCAGGTTCCCCACGGAGATGCGCACGGAGGCCGTGTGGCTGCCGCCATGTCCGTCGCTGACGGTCAGCCGGGCCACATGGAGGCCGGCCATCTCGTACAGGTGCTCCGGGTTCGCCACGCCTGACACGGAGTTGCCGTCACCGAAGTCCCACACGTACTGGAGCGTGTCGCCGTCCATGTCGCGGGAGCCGGCGCTGGAGAAGTACACCCGCAGGGGCGGCACGCCTTCGCGCGGCGTCGCCGAGGCCACCGCGACCGGCGGCGTGTTGTTGGCCGGGTAGCGGATGCGGCGCAGCTCTCCCGCGAGGATGTCCACGAAGTGAAGCTGGGAGCCCGGCCCGCTGCTCAGGTCGACGACACCGCCCGCCTCGGTGGCGAAGAGCGCCACGCTGTCCGGCACGAGCTGATCATTGGCATCCACCCGCAGCATCCGGATCCATTGCTGGGTGTAGTCCGCGAAGAAGTAGGCACCCCGCCACTGCGCCGGGAACGCCGGGTCCTGGATGAAGGCGCCGCCCGTGGATGTCTGGCCCTCGGCATGCGTCCAGGAATACAGCGGCGGCCGCACCGCGTCCGGCCCCTTGGCATACAGCGCCTGGCACACGGGCTTGGGCTCATAGCCGCGCTGGCGCCCCGGCCCCTCGTAGCAGGGCCAGCCGAAGTTCGCGCCGGGCGTCGCGACGTTGATCTCCTCGTGGTCGCCCCAGCCGACGTCTCCCACGTAGGGCGTGGCGGTGCCGGGCCGCAGGTTGAAGCGGTAGGGATTGCGCAGCCCCAGCGCCCACACCTTCGAGCGGTTGTCCTGGCCATTCCCACTCCAGAACGGATTCGACGGCACACCCGCGCCGGTGCGCGAGACGCGCAGGACCTTGCCCGCCAGCGAGTCCGGGTCCTGCGCCCGCAGCGCGTCGTCATCCACCGCGTCAAAGCGGGCCCCGTCCCCCAGCGACACGAAGAGGGTGCCATCCGGCGCGAACCGGACGTTGCCCACGGAGTGCGACGCGCTGTCCGAGGGGATGCAGTCCGAGCCGGGAGGAAGGTCCTTGCAGGAGCCGGCCACCGCGGTGCCCAGCAGCACCGATTCGCTGTCAGGCGAGGCCGTGTCCCCTACCGCCGTGTACCGCGCCAGGCGCCCCGTCTTGGGCCCGTCGTCGTCCGTGGCGTCGTCGTCGTAGGTGTAGAGCAGGTAGACGTAGCCGTTCTGCGCGAAGGCAGGGTCCACCGCGAGCCCCAGCAGGCCCCGGTCATGGTGGTTGTTCACCCGCGCGCTGACGTCGAGGAAGGGCGTGGCCACCAGGACGCCGTCCTTGACCAGCCGGACCACCCCCGCCTTCTCCGCGACGAGGATGCGCCCATCCGGCAGGTGGGCGAACGTCGTGGGGTAGTGCAGGCCTCCCACCACGAGCTCGGACGAGAAGCCTCCCGGCAGCGCCCGCGCGGCGGGCCCTGGAGCCCTGGCCCCCGCCAGCAACACCCAGCCCAGCCCGAGGCAAAGACAAACGGCGAATGGATCCGGCCAGCGGCGCGGCAAGGACATGGGCCCCCTCCAACGGGTGCGAAAAGAGTGGGCGCAAGCTGGTGCCTCCACTCCTTCCAGCCACCCGTCCCGGGGCCATGGACCGCTGTCACCTTGCGCGCGCCACCCCAGCCGAAGAGGGCCGAGCGCTCGCCGCCCTCACGTCAACGACGGGAGGTGCGTCCCCAGCGGAGCGTCAGTCCGGCGTAACCGGTCGGCTGACGGCGGCCGTCCCTCACGTCGAACGGAAGCTCGATGCCGCCCTCCGCCCGAAGCTCGAGCGAGGGATTCAGCCGGTACGCCACGCCCAGCGAACCGCCCGGCGCGACCATCAGGTGCGAGCCGCCGAGCCTGCCCTGGAAGACGGTGAGCGGGCCCGCGAAGGCCCCCATCAGTGAAGCGCCTCCGGTCAGGGTCCACCTGGCATTGAGCCGATAGTCGACCAGCGTCTGGCCTCCCAGACGGAAGTTGACGGGCTCCGTGCCGTTGTTGGTGATGGGCACGTACCAGACGCCCGCGCTCGGGGCGACAGACACAGTCCAGGGTGAGCGCTCCATGAGCCGATGCCGGGTCCCGAGCTCCAGGCCCAGCAAGGAGAGGCGTCCGCCCCAATCCCAGTTCTCGCCAGCGCCCTTGCGAAAGGTGAGTTCGGGGTTGGGCAGATACGCCCGCTCCCGGCCGCGCTCGAAGGCAATCGTATTCACGGAGACGCCCACTTCGGTCGTCCCCACCGGCGTCGTCGCCGCGCCCAGGTTCCGCGCGCCGCTCAGACAGCCGGGGGCACAGAGGAGCAGCGTCCCCATCCACAGGGTCCGCATGAAAGGCCTCGGCGTCATTGCGGCCATGCGAAGCGCACCCAGACCGGTTGGTGGTCGCTCCCGGAGGGACGCTTGTCCACGCCGCGCTCCACCGGAGTGAGCCCCTTGGCGAAGACGGAGTCGAGCGGCAGTCCGCCGATGACGGAGTCCACGGTGTCCCCCACCCCTTCGGAGGCCCACTGGAAGCCCCACCGCGAGAACAGCTTCACGGTCTGCGTCAGGCTCCCCGGGTCGGAGGTGTTGAAGTCGCCAGCGATGACCTGCGACGGCGCCGCGCCGTCGACCGCCTGGATGACGGTCTCCGCCTGATCCAGCCGCGCGCCCAGCCCGACGATGGGGGTCGCGCTGTGCACGGAGACCACCTGGAAGGGCGTTCCCCGGATGTCCACCGTCGCGGCCACCCCGATGCGGTGTTGCTGGTGATACGGGTCGTCGTGGGGAAGGTTGATCTTCTGGTCCGCGGTGATGGGCCACCGGCTCAACACCGCGTTGCCGAAGTCATCACCGTCCTTGGCCACGGAGGCGGGGTAGTACACGTAGGACATCCCCAGCTCCCGGGCGATCCGCTCCACGGCGGGAGCGTCCATCTCCTGCATCGCGATGACGTCCGCCTCCGAGAGCGGAGGGCTCGACAGGGACGCAACCGCCTCGGTGACCTGCTCGGCGAAGGCAAGGTTGTACGTCACCACGGTGACCGAGGAGGGGTCCTCCACGGCGACGGGTTGCACGGGCCGGAAGTCTCCGCTGTAGCGAGGCCCCTCCGCGTCGGAATAACCCGCCATGAGGGGGCACCCGGTCAGGAAACCGAGCATCAGGAGCGCCCCCAGCCAGACGGCCGGGCGTGCTTTTTCGCACCGCATGGACTGACTCATTCCGGCAACGAACGCCGCGCAACCCCCAAGACTTCCACGGGGATGAGGCCAATGCCTGCATGCTCGGGAGGGGACACAGTTCACCATTGGCCGGTGCGCACGCCTACCCTCCCTGCGAGCACGGCCTGGAATGCGCGCGCCAACTCTCGCGCGAGACCCGGGCCCCGTATTCGCGCTGGCCCACTGCCTCTATCTCTTCGCCTCGCGTGGCAGGCCGAAACCTTCCGCGCCCGCCGTCCTACCCGCGGTACCCACGAGGCAGCTGAATGAATCAGGAACAGTTCTCCATGCAGGGGCAGCAGATGTTCGCCGAAGCCCTCAAGGCTCGGATCGTCGACGCCGTGCACGAGCGCGTCGTGTCCGGCCTGGAGGAGCGGATCGGCTCGGAGATCCGCGAGCGCGTCGGCGACGCGATTCGCGGTGCGGTGCGTGAGCGCATGATGAACATGCCGCAGGGGGAGGGGGGCGGGACGCAGTTCGACACGGAGCAGATCGCCGAGGCCATCCACAACCGCCTCACCGACGTCATCCATGAGCGCGTCGTGAGCGGCGTGCACGAGCGCGCCCGCGAGGTGCTCCGGGAGCGGCTGGGCGAGGCGCTGCGCAGCGCCCTGGCCGAGAACTGGATGAGCATGCAGCAGGGGCACGGGCACTTCGACCCGCAGCGCATCGCCGAGCGCGTGCGCATCAAGCTGGAGGACGCCCTGCGCGACCGGCTGGGCACCGTCGTGCGCGAGCGCGTCCGCGACGCCATCCGCGAGCGGCTGGGCGAGGCGCTGCGCTCCGCGATGTCGGAGCGGAGGATGGGCATGGAGGGCTTCGGGATGGACCCGGAGCGCATCGCCGAGGCGCTCCGCACCCGGCTCGCCGACAACGTGTCCGAGCGCATCCACACCGTCGTGCGCGAGCGCATCCGCGAGGCGCTGAAGGAGCGGCTGACGGACATGCTGCGCTCCGCGCTGTCCGAGCGCCGGATGCAGATGGGCCAGATCGACCCGGAGCGCCTCGCGGACACCCTCCGCGACCGCCTCGCGGACACCCTCCGCGAGCGCGTGCAGAGCGGCCTGCGTGAGCGCGTGCGCGACGCGCTGCGCGAGCGGCTGGGCGACGAACTGCGCGCCCGGATGAGCGAGCGCACCCAGGGCGTGATGGGCTTCCAGCCGCAGGGCGTGGGGATGATGGACCCCGAGCGCATCGCCGAGGCGCTCCGCGGGCGCCTGGTCGACGCGCTCCACGAGCGGCTGTCCAGCAACCTCCGCGAGCACCTGCAGGAGGCGCTGCGCGACCGGCTGGGTGACGCCCTCCGCGAGTCACTGGGCGCCGTGGGCGGGATGGGTCACACGATGCGGGGCGGGTTCGGGGAGCAGCACATGGGCGGCTACCAGGCGCAGGGCCCGGGCCCGGTGGACACGGAGTCCCTCGTGTCCGCCATCCGCGAGCGCGTGGGTGAGGACCTCCGCGAGCGCATGGCGAACATGGTCCGCGACCGCGTCGCCGAGGCGGTGCGCAAGGAGCTGAAGAACGGCCCCGGCACCCAGCCCCTGGCCTCCTGACAGGCAGCTCGCCCTGAATTGAAGACTCCCTCCCCTCCTCCATCGCCTCAGGAGGAGGTGGAGGGAGTTGCAGTCTGAGGACCGCGCCACCGCCGTCACGGACGCGGCTGGCGCTTTTCGAGCTGGGCCATGTAGAGCTTCCGCTCCTCGGAGAAGGCCTTCGCGACGCTGGGCCGCTCCAGCATGCGCGCGAAGTACGCGCTGAGCTCGGGCCACTTCTTCAGGTCGATGGGCGTCGCCACGCACCAGCCGAGCACCGTCGCCAGGTACGCGTCCGCGACGCTGAAGCGCTCCATGAGGAACTCACGTCCGGTGAGGTGCTTCTCCAGGTAGGCGAGCCGGCCGGTCCCCTTCTCCAGCGCGTAACTCCGGGCGCCTTCGGTCGACGACGCGTCGAGGAGCGGGGAGAACGTCGCCTTGTGCAGTTCGGTCCCGATGAAGGACAGCCACTGCTGGAGCCGCACGCGCCCCCGGCTGTCGGCCGGCGCGAGGTCCGCCTGGGGCAGCGCCCCGGCCAGGTATTGCAGGATGGCGGCATTCTCCGTGAGCACGTCCCCTTCGTCGGTGCGGAGCGCGGGGACGAGCCCGAGCGGATGCACCTCCAGGTAGTTGCTCCCATCGAGCGTGCGCTTCGTCTTCGAGTCGACCTCGATGTACGTCGCCTCCGTGCCCGCCTCGTAGAAGCAGATGCGGGTGGCGGCGGAGCAGGACAGGGGAGAGAAGTAGAGCTGCATGGGATGTCCTCCAGGACGTCGAGCGTGGGCCTTCGCGGAAGAAGCGAGGGCCACTCTCCGCCTCCGGATGGGATGCGTCCAACGCATCGTTGGCATAGACTCGATGCATGGAAGACATTGCCCCGCCCTCCCCCCGCCTCGACGTGCGCGACCTGCGCGTGGTGCTGGCCCTGGCCGCCGCCGGAACGACGGCCAGGGCCGCGGCCGCGCTGCACCTCACGCAGCCGGCGGTGAGCCGCGCGCTGCTCGCGGCGGAGGAGCGGCTGGGCGCGCGACTCTTCGACCGGACCCCGCGCGGGCTCGTGCCCACGCCAGCGGGGCAGGAGCTCGTCGCGGGCGCCACGCGGATCCTCGTGGAGCTGGGCGACCTGGAGCACCGCGTGCGCGCGCCGGTGGCCCCGTCCATCCGCCTGCGCCTCGTGTGTGAGTGCTACACCGCCTATCACTGGCTGCCGTCCGCGCTGGTGACGCTGCGCAAGAGCCTTCCGGGC
The DNA here is from genome assembly GCF_003668935.1 of Corallococcus sp. AB032C. Lineage (NCBI taxonomy): Bacteria > Pseudomonadati > Myxococcota > Myxococcia > Myxococcales > Myxococcaceae > Corallococcus > Corallococcus sp. AB032C. The sequence goes on from NZ_RAWP01000013.1 coordinate 67,154, forward strand.
CTCCACCTGTCCCTGGCGGTGGAGCACACCCAGGACCCCGTCCCGGCGTTGGTGGCCGGAGAGCTGGACGTGGCGCTCCTGACGACGTCGACCGTCCCTCGCGCCGGGCTGGAGAGCCGGCCGCTCTTCTCCGACGAGATCATCTTCGTGGTGGCCGCGTCGCACCCGTTGGCGTCCCGCCGTGCGCTCACCCGGGAGGACCTCCGCGAGCACATCGTTCTCACGGGGCAGACGCCCGCGGCGGAGTCGCACTGGTTCATGACGCAGGTCTTCGGCCGCGAGCGGCCCCGGCTCCGCGTGGAGCGGCTGCCACTCACGGAGGCCATCCTCGACGTGGCCCGCGCGGGCCTGGGCGTCGCCGTGCTCTCCGAGTGGATCTCCACCCCGCACCTGGGCAAGGGCGACCTGGTCGTGAAGCGGCTCGCGTCCGGGCCCTTGCGGCGGCCGTGGAGGATGGCCTGGAGGAAGGAGGTCGGAGACTCCGCGCTCCGCCTCCTCGCCGCGCTCGAGTCCACGGTGCCCCGGGGACTCGCGGTGGGGTAGCGTGCCGTGGCTGTCCGCAGCGGTGCCACACCACTCCCAGAGGTGTCTATTATTGACTTCGTGAGGAAGGCGGGAAAGACCTTGCTCGCCGTTGCCACGGGCGCTGTCTTGTCATTCAGCGCCACGCAAGCCCTTGCCACGCCTCCTGATGCTCCCGCGCCGTATGAATGTTCCGCCTGCATCGAGCAGTGCATCGAAATGGGCTTCAGCTCTGGCTGGTGCACCCGCACGGAGTGTTACTGCCATTGAGATTCTCCGGCGGCCCGGTGGCGCCCTCCGACTTCGTGCGCGACAACCTTCCGCGGTGGGCGGGACAGGACGCCACCACGCGGACGCTCGTAGCGCGGCTGCTCGAAACGTGGCCAACGCTGGCGGACACGCGGGTGCTGGGCAACCGCTCCTACTCGCTGGCACTTCGCGCCACGGACAACGCGGGCAACGTCCAGACGAGCACCCGCAACCTCATCGTCGACAACCAGCTGCCCTCGTCCGTCCTCACCTCGCCCGCCAACGGGGCGGTGGTCAGCGGCAATGTCACGCTGACGGCCAACGCGAGCGACACCCAGGCGATGCTCCAGGTCATCTTCGAGATCGACGGCGTGGCGACGTACTTCGTCGGGGCCAGCCCGTACACCCGGACCTGGAACACCGCGGGCCTGTCCGGCACGCACACGATTGTCGCCATTGCCTCTGACCGCGCGGGCAACAGCCGGCGCAGCAACGCGGTGACGGTGACCGTGCCCTGAGCTGAGTGAGACGGGCATCCGCCCTGCGCGGATGCCCGGCCTCCGGGTGAGACGTCGTCAGTAACCCTGGTCGGCGGGACACCAGTTCAATGACAGGCATCCGGGATTGGCTGCCGGTCAGGGCGTGGGGCCGGGAGGGGCCTCCGCCGCCGAGCCATCCAACCGCAGCGTCCGCGTCACCCGCGTGCCCTCGTCCAGTCCCTCTCCAAAGGGCACCGGCATGCTGTCCTCCGGGCGCGCGGGCAGTCCCTGCGTCACCGACGCAGGCACCGCGTAGGTGTGCTCGCCCACCCTCACGGTGGGGCTGCCGCTGGCCGTCAGCTCCAGTTCCAGGTCAAAGCCGCCCGTGGACGGCACCCAGTAGCGAAACAGCACGCCCTGGGCCGCGTTGCGAGTCCGCAGCGTGTCGCCCGGGGCCTGCTGGCCCGCGAGTCGCGCTGAAAGCACCGCGTCCCCGGGCAGCACCTGCACATCCACGAAGGCCGCGTCCGGGCGGGACGGGGTGATGTGGAGCGACACCTTCCGGCGCCCCCCCTCCCCTGCCTCCAGCCGCGACTCGACCGCCGGCCCCCGCACGTCCTCCCCTGGTGTAGGCGCGGGCGCGTTCCAGAAGGGCCCCTTCACCTCCGGCAGCGCGTCCATGGCCTCCCGCTTCGGATCGCCCCCCAGGTACGCGCGCGTCCAATCATTGAGCACGGGATCCGAGGACACCCAGCGCGCCGTCCTGGCGTCCGCGTCCACCAGGTACAGCAGGCCCGTGGGGCGCGGGGTTCGCGCGTCGAAGCGCTGACCCACGGCGAGCGACACCAACAGGCCCAGGCCGAGCAGCGCGGCCCCGCCCGAGGCCCACGGCAGTCCCCGGCCCGCCAACCACAGCCAGCCGGGCGCGAGCAGACAGATGCCAAGCATCAACAGGTCGGAAGGCACCGCGGCCCGCTCCAAAGGCAGCACCGTGTAGAAGGTGGCCAACACGTTCGGCAGCAACAGCAGGAGCGGCAGCGCCGCCAGCCCCCACAGTGGCACGTGCCATTGGGGGAGTGGCTCCATCCCCCGGCTTCCCAGCCACAAGAGCAGCAGGACCATGCCCGCCAGGGGCCAGAGGAACAGCGCGCTCGCGCCCGGCAACACGATGCTCACCGCGATGCAGATCACCGCCCACGGCACGCATCCGCCCGCCGCCAGCTCCATCACCGGTGCGCGCCGACGGAGGTAGAGCCCGACGCCCATGGCCGCCATCACCCACAGCACCACCGCGAGGATGAAGCGCGAGTTGTCCTGCGTCTCCGAGCGGCTGAGGGCGCGGAAGCCGGGCTGGAGGGCGCGCAGCAGCGGCCACGCGAGCCGCGCGAGGCTGCTGGCCAGGAAGCCCACGAGCAACAACACCAGCGACTCCCGCAGCATGGCCCACAGGCGCAGCTGCTTGCGCTGGCGCGCCCGGAAGATGGCGAACACGAACAGGCCGCCCCAGACCACCGCCAGCGGAACGGCCCAGGACCGGGGATAGTGGATGCGCAGTGGCCCCGCGTTGAAGAAGATGAGCTCCTCGCCCTCCGGCACGGACGCCTCGCGGGAGATGCGCCGGGTGAGCGCGAGCAGCGTGTCGCCCTGCTGCTGGAGGAGTCCGTTGGAGACGGCGTCCACGGTCTCCTTGCGTGAGTGGTAGGCCTGCGTGCCCTCCACGTTGGCGAAGTTCAGCCCCTGCCAACCGCCCTGCCGCAGCGCCGTGAAGTCCGTGGCGTTCTTCATCCGCTGATACACGGCCGCGAAGAGCGAACCGGCCCCGACGTCCGGGGCCTCCTCGCCAAGCCTGCGCACGAGCCAGCCGCCGCCCGGGGAGACCTCGAACATCAGGAGAGGCCCCGCGTTGCCGCGCGCGTCCACGTTGAGGACCACGCCTGATTCGCGAGCCCAGGGGTGCGAGGCCGCGAAGGCCGTGCTGCCCAGCAGGTGCTGCTCCTCCGCGTCCGTGAAGAGGAACAGCACGTCGCCCGCGAGCGCCGGCCCCTGCTGGAGCGCCCGCGCCACCTCCAGGATGGACGCGACGGCGGCGCCGTTGTCGGACGCGCCCGGCCCCGTGGGCACGGAGTCGTAGTGGGCCACCAGCATCACGGCCGTGCCCTTCGCGCCGTCCTTCGCGCGCAGCCGGCCCACGACGTTCTCCACGTTCGCGGCGGGCCGGGGGATTCCCTGTGCGGGCGCGAAGACGGGCTCGCGTTGGATTTGAACCTCCGCGCCCACGTCGCGCAGGCGCGCTTGCAGGTAGTCGCGCACCTCCGCGTGCCTCGGCGTGCCGAGGGCATGGGGTTCAGCACCAATGAAGCGCAGGTGTTCCCGGGCGCGTTCGGCGGAGAACCGCTCCCCGGGTGCGGAGGCGGGCACTGGCGCCGGCAGGGGACTTCCGCGCAGCACCAGCAGGATCACGCCCAGGCCGAGCACCGCGGTCACCCACCGTGCTACCGACGACGCGCGAGAGGAGGCACTCCGGTCCAGGCCCGCGGTCGGGGCGGTGTCGCTCATGTTTCAATCCTTCAAGGGCGCCCAACCGTTCGGGGGCCGCGGGGGGTTCGCGGAGTCCCCGTCGAAGGGGGTGTCCATCGCGCGGGCACTCTACGTCACCCGGAATCCGGCGGACACGCCGCCGTGGCCGGCGGCAGGCACTGCTGCGCCTCCGTGTTCAGCGCCTCCGCAGCCACGAGAACAGCGTGGCGCCGCGCCGCTCCAGGTCCTGGCCCTGAAGCGGATTCTGCGCCACCCATTCGAGGTAGCCCTCCAGGTCGCCCCGGGCCTCGTCCAGCGAACGGCAACCGGCGACCACGTCCAGCAGGGCCTGTTCCGCTCGCTCGACGTGGCTCTGGGAAGAGTCCGACAGCCCTTGCACGGTCGTGTCCTCGACCCCGAGCGCCGCCACCGGTGCGAGGGACTCCACGCGAGCCTTCGCACCGGGCGTGACGAAATGAACCCGCTCGGTGGGCCCCTGGACCTCGAACTTCACCAGCCCCGTGGGGAGCGACTTCTTCCGGTACACGAAGTATTCGAGTCCGCCCCCCTTCGGAGGCCACTGCGTCGGCAGCACGGGAGCAAGCTCCGCGCCCACCATGCCCTGCCCCAGCTCCTCACGCGCCTGATCCGCGAGGGCACCTGCGGGCCTGGGTGAGGCGCACGTTTCGTCCATCGGTTTCATCGGTTGCGCTCCCTTCGCCTGCTCCGGCGCCTTCTGACGCACGTCCTGCTTCGGCGTCCGCTCCGCACACCCGAGGAGCGGTAGCACCCACAGGAGCCGTGCGACGAATGATGCGAGCCTCATACGTTCTTCACGCGCTTCTTGCGCTCAGCCTCGGTCTTCTTGCGGAGGTCCTCGGTCGTGAAGCTGGAGGGATACTCCCCCGCGAAGGCCAGGAAGTCCGTGTCCTTGACCGAGGCCTTCCGCGCCTTGTTGTTGAGCGCGGTGAGCAGCTCATCGGCGGTGGGCTTCATCACGGTCTTGTCGAGGTAGGGATCCATCACATACCCGAGCTTTGGCGCATTCTTGGTGATGGCGTCGCGAAGGTTCCACACCTTGATCTCTTCCCCCTGCTTCACGCGGGTGTTGTTCGCGGCGGTGGCAAGGGTCTGGACCACCGTCTCCACGTCCAGGTTGTAGACCACGAACGCATGGTCGATGTTCGCGTTGCCCGTGAAGACCGCATGGGAGACCTGCGCTCCAGGGGATTTGATGATGTCCGCGAGCACGGAGAATGAAACCTGGGCGTGCTCACCGCAGTGCCCGGCACCATATTGCAGCGCCAGCGCCGCGCTCTTATGGACGTTGAACCCGTAGGTGCTGCCAATCTCCCGGAGGAAGCTGACCGGCGATGACACCCATGTCGACTGGTGCAGGGTTCCAAAGAGGTCGGAGAGCAGCCGCTGGTGCCGTTCCGTCTTGAGATCCTCTCGTGCCTGGCCCCAGTGGTTCGCGGTCACCACCATGCCATCGATGTCGTCTCGAAGAGCCGTAGCCAGCACCACCGCGCTCTTGCCCTTGTGGCGGCTGACGAGGCCGGCACGGAACTGCTCGCCGCGGGCCATGTCCGTGTAGTTGACCAGGTAGGCCATCACGTTCTGTCGCCAGAGCTTGATCTCCGGCTTGCCAGAGGCCGCGTCGGTCCCCAACCGGGCGATCTTGGACCAATCCATGGCGATGAGCTTGCGCATGGCCTCCCTGCGGACGGCGTCGATGCCCGTCAGGAAGTCCAACTCGAAGGTGAGCGTGACCGCTGGCGGCTTGCCCGCGGGCCCCGGCTTCACGTCACTCTTCACCAGACGGCACGGTAGCGCCTTCAACGACTGGGTCGCCGTCTTGTAGCCGATGGTGATCTTCCCGGAGGGCACGGCGTGGGTGAAGGTATCGAGGATGGCCTTTGAATCGCTCGGGTTCGCCAGGTTGTTCGAGGCGGGCCCGGTGAGGGTCATCTGCTCCAACAGCGCGTCGAAGAAGCGCGCGTAGGTGAAGGTCAGGTCGATGGTGCACTTTGCCTTCGTCCCCGCGGCGACGAGATCCTCGAGGGCGAGGCCCGAGGTGGGCGCGGTCGTGAAGGTGTTCAGCGTGTCATTGAAGAACCGCTGACCCTTCGCCGCCTTTCGAGTCAGCGCGAGGGTCTTCGCGCTCGTCGCGGCCGTGATGGTGAATTCGGTCACCGACTCGTTGGCGAGCGTGTACGGGAACTTCTTGAGGGTCGTGCTGATGGCGTTGGCGACGTTCTCGCCTTGCCACGTCAGGATGACCGCCGGGGACAGGTTTCCAGGGTAGTTGATGATGCCCATGACGGTCTTCCCTCCCGCTCACACCAGCGGATCCGTGTCGACAGACGCGGGGACCTCGGGGGGCCAGATTCCTTCGGTTCGGTACGTCAAATCGAACGGCTCCAGGAACGACCAGGGATCCGAAGGGTTGACCGGCTTGACCACGGTCATCTGCGTCTGGAAGGAGTCGGCCAGGACATCCACCCCCGGCGCCGGAGGCGTGGCGTCCACGAGCTGGACCACCGACACGCGGGCCTGGTCGTTGAACCTCGACCAGGGAGTCGACTTCTCGCGAGGAGTGGACTCGAGCGCGGCGAGACGGTCCAGCATCCACTGTGGCTTATCATGAGGCATCACGTGGCTCCGTCAGGCGGAAGGCGCGGATGCTCGAACCTACACGCATCGGGCAGTGCCGTGCGAGGGCCCGGAAACGCGAGGTTCCGGGCCCTTCGTCGCTTAAATCGTCTTCTTCCCCGGCAGATCGAAGCGGTCCAGGTTCATCACCTTGGTCCACGCGGCGATGAAGTCCTGCACGAAGTGCGCTTCGCCGTCGCGGGCCGCGTAGACCTCCGCCAGCGCGCGCAGCTGCGAACTCGAGCCGAAGACGAGGTCGGCGATGGTCGCCGTCCAGCGCAGGTCGCCCGTGGCGCGGTCGCGGCCTTCGAACAGGTTCGGCGTCTTCTCCGAGCGCTTCCACGCGGTGCGCATGTCGAGCAGGTTCACGAAGAAGTCCGGGGTCAGCTTGCCCGGGCGCTTCGTGAACACGCCGTGCTGCGTGTGGCCGTGGTTGGCGTCCAGCGCGCGCAGGCCGCCCACCAGTGCCGTCATCTCCGGCGCGGTGAGCGTGAGCAGGCTGGCACGGTCGATGAGCGCGGCGGTGGTCGTCGCTTCGGCCCCCGCGCGGACGTAGTTGCGGAAGCCGTCCGCCGCCGGCTCAAGCACCAGGAACGACTCGACGTCGGTCTGCTCCTGGGACGCGTCCATGCGGCCCGGCGTGAAGGTCACGGCGACCTTGTGGCCGGCGTCGCGCGCGGCGGCCTCGACGGCCGCGGTGCCGCCCAGCACGATGAGGTCCGCCAGAGACACCCGCTTGCCGCCGCGCTGCGAGCCGTTGAACTTCTGCTGGATGGCTTCGAGCTTGCCGAGCACCTTCGCGAGCTCGGCGGGCTCGTTGGCCTCCCAGTCCTTCTGCGGCGCCAGGCGGATGCGCGCGCCATTCGCGCCGCCGCGCATGTCGCTGCCCCGGAACGTCGTCGCCGAAGCCCAGGCCGTCTTGACCAGCTGCTGCACCGAGAGGCCGGAGCCGAGCAGTTCGGCCTTGAGCGCGTCGATGTCCGCGGCGTCGACCAACGGATGGTTGACGGCCGGAATCGGGTCCTGCCAGAGCAGGTCCTCCTTCGGCACCAGCGGGCCCAGGTAGCGCGACCTGGGACCCATGTCGCGATGGGTCAGCTTGAACCAGGCGCGGGCAAAGGCGTCCGCGAACTTCGCCGGGTGGGCCATGTAGTCGCGGGAGATGCGCTCGTAGACGGGGTCGAAGCGCAGCGCCATGTCGGCGGTGGTCATCATGGGCGCGTGGCGCTTGCCGGCCACGTGCGCGTCCGGCACGGTGCCGTCGCCGCTCTTGCCCACGGGCTTCCACTGCTGCGCGCCGGCCGGGCTCTTGGTCAGCTCCCACTCGTAGCCGAACAGCGTCTCGAAGTAGGTCATGTCCCACTTCGTCGGCGTGGGCGTCCACGCGCCCTCCAGGCCGCTGGTGGTGGCGTGCTCGCCGACGCCGCTCTCGTAGGTGCTCTTCCAGCCCAGCCCGAGCTCCTCCACGTTCGCGCCCTCGGGTTCCGAGCCGACGTGGTGCACCGGGCCGGCGCCGTGGCACTTGCCGAAGGTGTGGCCACCGGCGACGAGCGCGACGGTCTCCTCGTCGTTCATCGCCATGCGCGCGAACGTGTCGCGGATGTCGCGGGCGGAGCCGACCGGATCCGGCTTGCCGTTCGGGCCTTCCGGATTGACGTAGATGAGGCCCATCTGCACGGCCGCCAGCGGGTGCGCGAGCTCACGTTCGCCGCTGTAGCGCTCGTCGCCCAGCCAGGTGGACTCCGGGCCCCAGTCAATGGAGTGCGGCTCCCAGATGTCCTCCCGGCCGCCGCCAAAGCCAAACGTCTTGAGGCCCATGGAGTCCAGCGCCACGTTGCCCGTGAGGATCATCAGGTCGGCCCACGACAGCTTGCGGCCGTACTTCTGCTTGATGGGCCATAGCAGGCGGCGCGCCTTGTCCAGATTGCCGTTGTCAGGCCAGCTGTTGAGGGGCGCGAAACGCTGCTCACCCGAGCGCGCGCCGCCGCGGCCGTCGAAGATGCGGTAGGTGCCCGCGGCGTGCCATGCCATGCGGATGAAGAACGGGCCGTAGTGGCCGTAGTCCGCCGGCCACCAGTCCTGCGAGTCGGTCATCAACGCGTGCAGGTCCTTCACCACCGCGTTGAGGTCGAGCGTCTGGAACTCCGCCGCGTAGTTGAAGTCCTCGATCATCGGATCCGACAGCGAGGAGTGCTGGTGCAGCATGGCGAGGTTGAGCTGGTCCGGCCACCACTGCGTGTTCGTCCGTGCGCGACGGGGGCCGTGCGCGACGGGGCACTTCGATTCGTCGTTCATGCGGGTCTCCTGGGCGGGGGGCGTCGTGTACCGAAACCGTAGGTCGGCGTCGCGATCGCCGGATTCCGGCCCTCCGGTTGGGTTTGGCGGCCGTTCGCTACCGAACCCAACTTCCGCGCCGAGCGCCTGTGGCGGACGGTTCGCTCATGGCAGCATGGGGAGGACCGGGAGACCCTGCCCATGACGGTGGACCTGCGAATCGCCTCGTACAACATCCTTGCGGATGCCTACATCAAGCCCGAGTGGTTCCCGCACACGCCCGCGGACCTGCTCCGGCCACGAAGCCGCCACGCGCTGCTGGCCCGCCGCATCGTGGGGCTGGACGCGGACATCGTCTGTCTTCAGGAGGTGGAGCCCGACAGCTTCGCCGCGCTCCAGGATGCGCTGAAGCCACACGGCTACCTGGGCGTGATGGCCCAGAAGCAGCAAGACCGCCCCGATGGCTGCGCGGTGCTCCACCGCCTGGGACAGAGCCTGGGGCACCGGGCCCACTACTTCAGGGACCGGTTGGAGGACGGACGCATCTCCGGGCACCTGGCGCTGGTCGTGGACTTCGACGTCGGCGGAGAGCGGCTGCGCGTGGCCTGCACGCACCTGCGCTGGGACCGGCCCGACAGGCCGGTGGGGCAACACCAGGGCATGCAGGAGGCCACCGAGTTGATCGACGAGCTGATCCGCAAGGATCCACAGGCCTTGTGGATCGTGTGCGGTGACTTCAATGCCCGGCCCGGAGAGCCGCTGGTCCAGGCGTTCGAAGCGGCCGGACTGCGGGATGCCTACGCGGGGCGGCATCAGCCGACCTGCAACGCGAACGGCATCCCCAAGTCCATCGACTTCCTCTTCCATTCAACCGCGCTGCGAGCCCAACCCGACGCGTTGCCAGCGCTGGAGGAGCAGACGCCCATGCCCTCGGAGCAAGAACCCTCCGACCACCTGCCCATCTCCGCGCGGCTGCTGCGCTGATAGGTGTCAGGGCAGACGCACCCGGCCCTGGGACAAGTGGCTTCATCCAACCCCCCTGGTCCTTTTCTTCTCCCTCCGTATCACTGACCTTTTCCCAAAAGGTAACGACGCGGAGGCTGTCGTGGCTGGATTCAGGAGTGGAATCGTTTGCCGCTGGAGCGTGGCGCTTCGCTCAAAGCCTCACAAGGATCCCGAACATCCGCATCAAGGAATTGTCGCGGACCTTCCCCGAGGCACGCCAGTCGAGGTGATGGGGCAACAGGGTGGATGGCTCGCAATCAAGGTAACGCTCCAGGGCAAGACGCTCCAGGGTTACGTTTCGCAAGAGACGGTCGCTCCCACCCGGCCCGACACGTCGAAAACCTACTACGAGCTCGTGCCGCATGGAGACGTACTCGTCGTCAACAAGGTCCCGGCCCGTCACCGCAACAAGGCCCGAAGCGTACTCACGGAAGCGCAGCTCCAAGAACAGTTGCAGCACCACTCCGTCCCCATCGTGTCGGAGTCGGCGATGGGTGGGCTATGTCAACAGCCTGCATCACCTCCCAGCCTTTGATCGACTCGCGGCCGGCGGATTCTCGAAGGCTCCAGGGAGTTCCGTCCCCAGCCAGAACAAGTGGCGCGGTTCCCTCGGAGAACTCTCCGCCCAGCACAAGGGACTGTTTCCTCAGCGGAACCTCAACATCATCCAGGCGAATCATCCCGTCTTCGATTTGAGTGGACCGTTCGGCGGACTCAATTCGGTGAAGACCAGCGTCCGAGATCCAGGTTCGGGAGGAGACCCCCACGCGACCTACCTGGAAGGCATGGCGGACATGCTGGGGATCCGAAGTGGCAAGTTCGTGAGAGCGCGCACCCTCCTGTTTCCGCAGCTCCCCGCCGCAGAGGGCACGGCATTGATGATGGAGGATGGATACATCTCCATCAACGCCGATCACGTCGAATCATTCCAGGCCGCGCTGAAGGACCACGCCAACTACACGAAGAAGGTCTACTCGCAGCTCGCCGACCAACTCCTGAACGCCAAGCCCGTGCGAATCAACGGCGCAACGTACCGCTCGTACCAGACGCTGCTGCATCTCCAGCAGGCGTCCGGGACGGACTTCACGGTGCGCAAGCAAATCGAGAGAGCGCTTCGTGACGTACGGCTGCAACTAGCCAACCGTGTCCGTTCCAACGGCATCAACAGGCAGCACCTCGTCCGCCTGCTCGACTTCCGTCAGCAGGTGGGCCGTGCCAATCCCCAGATGACCACGGCCCAGCTCAGGACGTGGCTCTTCCCGGAGCTGTTGATGGCACAGAGGTATGGAGGAGGACTCCGTGGAAACCTGGCGTCCGCGGGCATCTCCGGGGGACGGGGCTTGATGGGAGGGGCCTTCGTCTCCATGGCCTTCGAAGGAGGGACGATGCTGCTGAACCCATGGCCATCAGACGCCGGTGTTCGCCTGGGAAAGGTGGGGCTCGCGGGCGCTGCGTCGGGGCTGACGGGCGGAGTCACCGAGAACCTTGTCACCGGCAACATGGGAAGCGCTCTGGCGCGTCAGCTCACGAGCCGAGGAACAAGCTCCTGGATGGCCTCGGGCCTTGGCCGAGGGGTCGGAGGCGCCACGGGGGGCGGCGTGGCGGCTCCCGTCTTCTCGATGGCCATGCTGGCACTCGATGAGCAGGAACACTCGACCACGGACTATGTCGCCACGGGGACTCGGGCCGCCGTCGCGGGCACCATCAGTGGCGCGCTGTCAGCAGGGGCCATCGGCGCGCTCGCCGGCTCGGAGGTCCCCTTGCTTGGAAATGCCGTCGGCTTCATCATCGGCTTCGCCGGGTACTACATCGTGGACGCCCTGGTGGGTGATGAAGTCGAGCAAGGGATTCGCCAGTCGATGGCTCGGTGAGTTCGGGCACAGGGCCATCACGGTCCGGTGGGGTAGCGGGTGAAGAGACAGACTCCATGGTGGGTGCTCGCGGGACTGCTGTGGCTGGGAACAGCCATCATCGCCACAGGAATGGTCTTCCATGTGAGTTCACGCGAGCCCGGGTCCACGGGACAGGTGGACTGGCTGTTCGTCACACTGCTTTCGACCGCCGTCACGGGGATCGTCATCGCGATCATTCGCGAGTTCCGCGCGCGCCCCTCCCCCATTCAACGAGCCGCGCTGACCGCCATCTTCAACGCCGAGGAGCCTGGGACCATCGGCGCGGTGGTGGTGCTGAAGAACGGCACCCCGGAGGTCGTCGCGACCGTCCGCAGCCGCGATGAATACCTCGAGCTTGTAGGGTCGGGGCGACTGCCCGTGGATCATTTCGTCTTTCTGCCCGACGACGCGTGACCCGCGGCTCCTTGATGTGCCGCGGCAGATGGGCCCCCCGGAACAGGCGCCCATCCGCCGTGGAGCCTCAGTAGGCGCTGAAGCTCGCGAACTCGCCCGGCCGGAACGACCGCAGCGTGCCGAGCCACATCTGCTGGCCTGTGCAGTCCGCCGTCCGGTAGGCGATCACGTTCTCGAAGTTGCTCCACCCCACCAGGGTGCCGGCGGTGGCCGGGAACGCATGACACTGGCCGTCAGGGGCCGGGAAGTTCGCCACGGGCGTCACGAAATTGCCGCTGTAGAACGTCAGGCCCGACTCCCAGTCGGTCGCGGACTCGGCGAACGCGGCACTGGATGAGATGGCGATGCCCGCGACGGTGGCGACGGCAAGAGCAGCACGAAGAGCGGTTCTGCGCATGGCGATATCCTCCCAAGACTGGATTGTCTTTGGATCGGAGAATATCGAGAATGACTTGCAATATCGACGAGACTGCCCACACCCGCAGTAGGTCCTCTGAAGCGCATCAGCAGACATGCTTGATGCGCTACTTCAGGTTGGCGATCTCCTCCGGAGTGAGCTGCCGGTAGCCCGGCAACTTCGTGAGGTCCACGTCAGGCTTGAGGATGACGTGCTCCATCGTCCCGTACGGGTCCTTGAGGATGTCCTCGGGGCGGATGCGGACCTCGACGATGATGCGCTTCGTCGCCTGGTCGCGGCCCTTCTCGAGCCCTGGCGCCTGGTTCGCGTACGTCAGCGCCGCGCTCTTGCTGTCGCTGAGCATCTGCCCGTCCTGGGCCCCCTTGTACTTGCCCTGGAGCTTCGTGCCCTCCTGGACGCGGATGCCCCGGTAGAAGACGGCTTCGTTGCCGCCGAACTTCTCGCGGAAGAGCCGCTGGATCTCCTTGGGATCCGTCACCACCCGGCCGACACCGACCTTCGACTTGCCCGCCACGTCGCGGACCGCGTTGGACATGACGACGTCCGCCGAGTCCCGCCCCACCTGCCGCTCCAGCAGCGACAGCAGCGCTTCGACCTGCTTCGGGTCCTTGGACGCCGCCGCGGCGAGCAACGCCTCCGGGGAACCGAAGACCTCGCGGAGCACGGAGTCCTTCAACTTCCCCAGCGTCGCGCGCACCCGGGCATCACCTCCGGCGTCCTCCACCGAGCGCAGGTAGGCCGCGCGCAGGGCCGCGCCGTCCACCTCTTCGTTGGCGTACGCGCGCATCACCTTGCGCAGGTCCGTCACGGCGGTGTCGACGCCCTTCGTGCCCTGGGTCGCGGCCTGGGACAGGCCCCGGCGCTCGACGTCCACGATGCGCCCGGCCAGCGCATCGCTCACGTCGGGCAGCGTCTTCAGCTCCTTCTCCAGCTTCCCCAGGTCCTTCGCCTTGGACATGCGGAAGGCCTTCACGGCGTCCAGGAGCGGGCCCGCGGCGGCCAGGTCTAAGCCCGTCTCCACCACGGCCATCACCACCTCGGCCATGGACGGATCATCCTTCAAGAGGCCCGCCCCGTGGGCCGCGTCCTGCACCATGTAGTCCTGCGCCTTGCGAACCACCTGCGCGGCGCCAATGCCACCCGCCAGGATGATGGGCAGCACCGCCGCGCCCCCGGGGATGAGTCCGACGGCGAGCCCCATCGCGGACAGGCCCAGGTCGATGAGCTTCTCGTTGCGCTGGATCTCCGCGCCCCGGTCGTTGATGACCAGGTCCTGCACGGAGCCGGGCTGGATGCCCTGGAGCTGCTTGGAGGACTTCATCAGCACGTCGAAACCGTAGATGAGGCTGGGGTCCTGCTCGATGTTGCTCCGCGTCTTCTGGATGTCCTGCCGGCGCGTCGCGAGGTGCTTCTGGATGAGGGCCTGGATGCCCTCCGGACGAGCCTGCACCAACGTGCGCAGGTCCAGCTTCTCGTCGCGCAGGAGCGGGTGGTCCCGGGCGATCCGGTTCGCCTCCTCGCGCGCCTGGGCGCGGAAGGACCGTGCCTCGTTCCTGGCCTCCTCGGCCTGCCGGAGGAGCTGCGGCGGCTGCAGGCGCGGCGAGTCCACGGCGCCCTGCTTCAGGGTGGCCGCCGTGGTTTCAGCCTCGACGGCCTTGGCCTCGTACTCGCGCGCCTTCGACAGGCGCTGGTAGAGGTCCTGGGCCACGGCCGGGTCCTGGTACTTGTTCTGCAATTCGTAGAGCGAGTGGTCGGTCCGGACCATCAGATCCTTCGCCACCGACACGGTCTCCTTCTCGAAGGAGGTCCGGTAGTCACTCAGCAGGCCCCGGAACTCCTCGATGCTGGAGATGCCGTGCCGCTGCAGCTCCGAGGCGAGGTTGGCCCTCATCCCATCCAGCTTGTTCAGATGCTGGGTCAGCTCGTTGGAGTCCTCCGCCGCCAGGGCCGGAGGGTTGTTCGTCCGGTAGTCGTACGCCTTGAGCTCCTCGTAGAGGGCGGCGGTCCCTTCGAGCCGCTTGGAGTAGCCATCGAGCGCCTCCAACCCCTGGAGCCGCTCCGCGCGGTCGGCCCGGTAGGAGTCGATGGACTTGTCCAACGCGGCCCAGTCCGACGTGGTGCCGGTGGTCTTGCTCAGGTAGTCCGCCAGCTCCAGCGGGGACAGCTTCGACAGCGCCTCCGCGGCACGTAGGGCGGACGCGTAGTCCTTGGGCGCCGGTGCGCCCTCCTTGAAGAGGATGTCGCGCACGTGCGGAGGCACGTTCTTGAAGAGCTCCTTCGCGAGCAGGTCTCCCTCGATGTTCTTCAGGTAGGCCTTGTCCTGGGGCGTGCCTCGGTAGATGCCGTTCGTGCGCGACTCGAACTCTTTGTTGGCCTCGCTCTTGAGGCGCTTCTTGTCGCCCGGCGGCAGACCATTGAGCAGCCCGTCCACGGCCTTCTCGTCCTTCGGACTCAAGGGCTTGAGCGAAGCGTCCGTGACGTTGATCTCGTAGAAGGCTCCGTTGCGAATGGCGTCCGTGATCTCAGGCGTGCCGTTGGTCCAGCCCACCTCCTTGGCGGCCACCATGGCCTCGGCGCGCGTCCGGTCCACGCTGTTGTACTGCATGGCGAACTGGACGAGCAGCTCCCCGGGCGTGAGCCCCTTGCGCTGCTGGGCGGACAGGCCGGTCAGCTTGATGCGGAACGGAATGGAGACACCGCCGGCCTGGGGCGTCTTCTGGACGCCGCCGGTGCTGATGGCGCGCATGACCAGGGACGACGACGTCGGGGCCTCGGAGAGCGGAGCGGCGGGAGCCGTCCCCGTGAGGTTGGGGCCTCGCGACGTGGGCGTGGCGGCGAAGCTGTCCCGGCTCGCGTAGGAGAGCGGGGCGCGCTGCACGGACGCCGGAGTGGCCGGACGGCTGGGAACCGCCGTGGGCCCCGTCCCCAGCGACGTCGGAGCGCGGAAGGTGCTGCCGGCGGTGGTGCCTTGAATCCCCATGGTGTGCCCATCCCCCTCGACGAGCGCGAAATCCGCGCCCACCAGAGGGATGTCACCCCGCTGAATTCTTTTGCATTTCCCCGGCGAAAAACCGTCGGCGCCCTACCCCGCCACGGCCTCCACGATGCTGAGCGCGGCGGGCGTGGGGATGACGCGCGAGAGGCGCAGGCCCGCCTGGGCGAAGAGCTTGCGGAAGTCCTCCTCGGTGCGCTCCCGGCCCGGGAGCGAGGCCAGCATCATCACGTCGAGCACCTTGCCCCCGTGCGGCGCGCTTCCGGGTGGAATGACCGTGTCCACGACCAGCACCCGGCCGCCCTCGGCCATCGCGCGGCGGCAGTGGCTCAGGATGTCCACGCACACCTCATCGCTCCAGTCGTGGAGGATGCGCTTGAGGACATACGCGTCCGCGCCGGAATGCACCGTCTGGAAGAAGTCCCCTGCCACCAGCTCGCAGCGCTCGGAGAGCCCCTCCGAGGCGATGCGTGCCTCATCCAGGACGTGCTGGTGGTCGAAGAGCACGCCCCGGACCGACGGCGAGGCGCGAAGCACCTCGATGAGGAAGCCGCCGTGGCCTCCGCCCACGTCCACCACCTGGCGGCAGGCGCTGAAGTCATAGCCGCGGGCGATGGGGCCGTTCTCCAGGTCGGACAGGCTGGACATGCCCCGGTGGAAGGTGGCGCCCGCCGCCGCGTTGCTGGCGAGGTGGTCGAAGAAGGGCTTGCCGAAGATGCTCTCGAAGGCGTTCGTCCCGGTCCGCACCGTCTGCGTGAGCGCGCCGGTCGGTGCCCAGAAGATGTCCTGCGTGAGCATCAACACCGCGCTGCGCAGGGAGCCAGGGGCCTGGGTGCGCAGCAGGTCGGAGGCGGGGGTGAGCGCGAAGTTGCCGGCGCCGTCCTCGGAGAACACGCCAGCGCTCGCCAGCAGCCGCAGCACCCGGTACAGCGACGCCGCATCCGCGCCCACGTCTTCCGCGAGCCGGGCCGCGCTCTTCGGGCCCTGCTCCAGGTGGTCCGCCACCCCCAGCTCCGCTGCCGTGGCCAGCGCGCCGGAGACGATGAAACCAAAGCCAAGGTCGACGATGAGCTGCGCCGGATGGACGGTCGGTGAGGTCATCTCCGGGTCGTACTCCCGGTCAAATCCAGACGTCAATCCACCGGAGGAAAAGGCGGCGCCGGCCCGAGTGCTTCAAGCGTGCAAGGTGTCTTCGAGGGTTGAGTCTTCACCTGGGTCCCCATGGGTCATTGCTTCACTTGCATTCCCATGCCTCGTATTGAGCACACTGGCTGCTCAGCGGTGCATCCTGGATTTGCAATGAAAAGACTGCCAACATCCAGGGCCGTGCAATGCACTGCCGGGACTCGATGGCGCATGAGGTGGCGACGGACCCAGAGCAATTGCAGCCAAGCAATGCGACAGAGCGGCGTTGCCGTCAGGATTGAAGGATAGGGGGAGTGTATGCCTGCAACCCATCACCTTGCCGTCGTGGCTGTTGACAAGCGGGGGGTCGCGCTCACGGTGCGCACCGTGACACTGACGTCGGGCCTGTCCGTGAGACGGGCCGTTGTTGCCGCAGACGGCGCGCGCTTCGCGCTGAGCGGACTGAACCCAGGGAAGCACGAGGTGTGCCTCTCCTTTTCAGACCGGCCGGACTTCGTCCTTCCTCTTACCTTCGTGAAAGAGGCGGACGGACCGGTGCCCACGTTCTCGCACCCTGCTCCCTTCTGCTGCCCGACCATTCGAAAGACTGTCGAATCCGCCAAAGGCACGGCGAAGACCGTCTTCACCTTGACCCTTACCCTGGCCAAGGTCCACTCCGAGGTCATCCTTGTCGCAGGGTGGGACTACAGTGGAGGTGCGAATAACGTCGCCTACTGCGAAAGCTACCGCGAGGATCTCTACGCGGGGACCACGCATAGGACGGGGACGAAGAAGACCATCCCCAAGCGAATTGACGATACCACCGTCGTCACTGTCTTTGACTTCAAGTCCGGAGAGCGGAGCCGGGCTGTGAAGAGCGCATCCGGATGGTTCGAAGTGGATCGCGTACTCCAGGGAAAGGTGAAGACGCATCTGGGAAAATTCAAAGTCGCGGCAAACGTGCAGAAGCGGCACGACGACGATTCCATCTCCATCAGGCACATCTACGACTACGTTAGCGAGCTTGGCACCAGGGCGCCGGGGGCGCTGCGGGAGTTCCACATCTTCTCGCACGCATGGGCAGGTGGGCCCCTCCTCGTCGAAACCTACGAGGACGCTGCGTACGAGACGGTCGTGCACCGGGACCCTCGTGACAAGGACCCCCGGTTCAAGGACTTCGCCCCTGTCAACATGCCTCGACTGAAGGACTTCAGGGCAGCCTTCGCTGCCGATGCCATCGTCAAGGTCTGGGGCTGCCTGGCGGTCGATGATTATCGCAACCTGGTTCGCGCATTGTCCCTGGTCAGGACTGACACTGAGAAGGTCACCGTTCCCGCTTTGGATGGGACCATGACTCCCATGGCGGCCGCGGATGCGAAGAAGTACCTTCGGAACGACATCCTGAAGTTCAACTACATGTCCAAATTGTCCGCTGCTCTTGGAGGCCGCGTGAAGGTCTATGGTGCGCCTCCCGGAATGGGAGCTAATCTCCGTGCCATTCCTGTCGGCAAGAAGGTCTTCAATTACATGTACGTGGATGGCGCTACATATAAGCGCGAATACGACTTCTTCAAGAAGACCATGAGATTGGTGATCGATGACACCGGGTATCTCCTTTTCTGATTCCGGCACGCGGATCAGGCGGGTTCAGGCGTGGCTGCGCGTGGGGATGGCCATGGTGCTGCTCCTGGCTGTCCCGGCCTGTCAGGAGCCGACCCGGGGTACCGGGGCGGTGGGACACGATGGCGGGGCGGGGGGCCGTATGGATGCCCCCGCCCTGCCCGCGAGAGAACGCTCCCCGACTGTGCTAGCGCAGCCGACGGCCGGTGATGGGCAAGGCGTCGCCTCGCATGGCATCAGCGCCGCAAAGCGGCTCAAGGCAGATGCGGCTCTTGTCGTATCGGTCCGGCTCATCGCCTGTCAGGGAGACAAGGTGTTCGCGCGAATGCCCGAACCGTTGCTGGAGCAACTCCGGCCCGCGCTCGCCCAGGCCGTGGTGACGGAGGACAAGGCCCTGACGACGCCGCCCTGGGAATCCGCCCTCCTGGAAATGCAGTTCCGGGACGGTCAGGTGGTATTCGGGCAACTGGTACGCGGGGACGTGCTGCGCATGAACGAGACACGGTGGTGCGAGGGGGAGGAAGCGCAGGGCGGCGAACTGCGGCTCGATGACGGCCCCTCCTTGTTCCCCTGGTTCAAGCAGCACCTGGGACCGGTTCAAGCAAAGGAGCACCAACTCCTGCGAGAGCCGCCTCCGTCTCCCTGAAACGGGCGCTCCAGGGCAGAGCGGGATGGATGTCTGCTTCACGGTTCCCCCCGCGCCCGGTTTGCTCCCACGGCTGCCCCCGCCTTCCACGAACGGATTTAGACTCCTGGCATGACAACCATGCCCAGCGAGAATCCGTCTCCCACGCAGCAGCTCTTCGCGGCAATCAATGGCCATTGGATCACCCAGGTCATCGGCACCGTGGCCCGCCTGGGGATCGCGGACCTGCTCGCGAGAGGAGCCCGCGACAGTGATTCGCTGGCGGCGGAGCTGGGCGTCCATCCGGGCGCCTTGTTCCGGCTGATGCGCGGCGGCATCACCGCCGGCCTCTTCACGGCCACCTCCGAGCGGACCTTTGCCCTGACGCCGATGGGTGAAGGGCTGCGCGCGGGCGTCCCTGGCTCGCTGCGGGCGGTGGCCATCATGCAGAGCGACAAGTCCCACTGGTTGCCCTGGGGGCTCCTCACCGAGGCGGTGCGCACCGGCAGGGCCCCGGTGCAGGCCGCGCTGGGCTGCGACATCTGGGAGCACTTCGCCCGGAATCCCGACGAGGCGGAGCACTTCGCCCAGGCCATGGGAAATCTGTCCGGCTTGGTGGGCAGCGAACTGACACACCACATCGACTTCGCCCCCTTCGCCCGGGTGGCGGACATTGGAGGCAGCCACGGAGATCTGCTCTCACAGGTGCTGCGCGCCCATCCCTCCTGCCGTGGCATCCTCTTCGACCTGCCCCAGGTCGCCGAGGGCGCGAAGGCGGTGCTGGAGTCCCGGGGCCTCGCCGGCCGGGTGGACGTGGTGACCGGGAGCTTCTTCGAGCCCGGCATCCCCGCGGCCGAAGCCTATCTGCTCAAACACATCCTCCATGACTGGGAGGATGACGCCTCCATCACCCTCCTGCGCCGCATCCACGAGGCAGCACCCTCCGGGGCACGGCTCTTCGTGCTGGAGATGGTGATTCCGGACAACCGGAATCCAGACCCCAGCCACTTGATGGACCTCAACATGCTGGTGCTCGCCGACGGGCGCGAGCGCACCCGGGACGAGTTCCAGGCGCTTTTCACCGCCACGTCCTGGAAGGTGGAGCGCATCCAGCCCACCCGGAGCGGGGCCAGCATCATCGAGACGGTGAAGGCCTGAGCGATTGGATTAGAGTCGTGGGATGACCTCACGACTCCTGCTCCTCCTCAGCGTCTGTCTTCCCTTCACGGCTTTGGCCAAGGAGCCCAAGCCGCGGCCCTATGACATCGTCATCGTCGGCGGAGGGAAGACCGAAGCCGAAGCCCAGGCCGCGCTCGACAAGCTGAAGCCCAAGGTGCTCTGGGTCCGCCTGTCGACCACCGGGTTCCCGGGCGTGTCGAAGTCAGATGAATATCCCGGCCTCAACAAGGGGCTGTACATCGCCGTCCTCGGCCTGTGCCCCAAGGGCGGCGACACGGACATCAAGAAGCTGATGAAGGCGGTGAAGGCACACGCGCCGGGTGCGTACTCCAAGAGCATCAAGGGCCAGTACGGCAACCCCTGCCCTCCCGATTCGGCCTTCCTGCCGCCTGACGCCGAGGAGAAGCCCCTCCTGGACCGCATCGCGAAGGAGCCGAACTCGGCGGACGCCTTCTACGCCTACGCCGCGCACCTCAAGGAGGAGGGCCGGCTGGGGGAGTCCCAGGTGATGGTCGATGAGGCATTGCGGCTGAACCCGAATCACGCCGAGGCGCGGTCCCTGACGGAAGTGCTGATGGTGCTGATGACGGATTGACGCCGGATTGTCTGTCCACTGAACGCTCGGGCCACGCAGGCAGGGAGCGAATCCCTCTCACCCGGCGCAAAGCTATACACTCCCTGGCATGGCCCTCGAGTCCCCTGCCCTGCGTGCAGTCATCCTCGGTTGTGCCCTGCTGTCGTCCTCCTGCTCCGACACATCCGGGCCCCCGCCGCCTCCTCCCGAGGAACCCTGGGACGGGACCTACACGCCCCTGGTCGACCCGTCGGACTGGGTCGACCGGGGCGAGTACGCCCCCTGCGCGTTCACACCGCCTCCGGGGACCGTCGTCGACTGCGACGACCCGTCCCTCTTCGACCTGTCGAAGTGTGACACCGCCTCGCTCGCCACCTTGGAGCCGCATGGCATCTACCAGGTGGACATGCGCCACGCCTCGGGCTTCGCGGACTTCGCCGGCATCCGGGTCCCCGAGGAGGGCGGCACCGCGACCATGAACTACCTCCCGATGATGCGGAGCGCTCCGGTCACGCGGCAGCAACTCCAGGGAGGCTTCCGCTTCTCCGCGCAGTACACCTTCCGGGACACCGTCCGGAACCTGGTCTTCGCGGGCTGCGGCATCACCGCGCCCGGGCTGGTGACGGGCTGCTTCGCCCGCTGCACCGATGGCAAGGTCGCCACCTCCGGCACCTTCGAAGCCGCGCGGATGACCTGGGCGCGGGGCGAGGCTGAATCCTCGGGAGGGCTGCGACTCCTCTCCGAGACCCATGTCCAGGCGGTGCGCCCGGTGGATGTGTATGTCCACCGGGGCCACGCCTACGTCGTCTCCATTGACGACCCGCTCACGCAGGCCCCGGGAGGGCTCGCGGTGATTGACGTCCGGGACCCGAGCCATCCCGTCATCACGAAGCGGATCACCCTCCCGGGAGACTCGTACTGGAATGCGGCCTGGGCCAAGGACGACGCGCTCTACATCGCCAGCAAGAGCTCGGGCGTCATCGTCTTCGACATCACCCACCCCGAGGACCCGACCTTCGTGCGCAGCGTGCCCGGCCGCGGCCCCATCGATGTCCACACGATGTTCGTGGACGGCAACCGGCTGTACGCCGTGTCGCCAGGTCCCGCGCCCACCGGCGAGACGCTGGTCTTCGACATCTCCACGCCGCTTCAACCCGTCCTGCTCAATCGCTTCACCGCCGCCGACACGGAGTCCGCGTTTCCCTCGGCGCATGACTCCTTCGCCTACCAGGACCGGCTCTACGTCAACCACTTCAGCGCGGGCTACGTCGTCTTCGACGTGAAGGACCCGATGAGCCCGCTGGAGCTGGGCCACTACACGTTCGAGACCGACAACAGCTTCTCGACGAGTCACGCGAGCGCGGTGGGCACCTTCGCGGGGAAGACCGTCGCATTCGAGGGAGGCGAGTACCAGGGCGCCCACCTGCGCGTGCTGGACGTCACGGACCCCACGAACATCCAGCTCATGGGGCGCTACAAGCTGCGGCCGCAGACCTCCATCCACAACATGATCCTCAGGGGCACGCGGCTCTACATCGCCTGGTACCAGGAAGGACTGCGCGTGCTGGACGTCTCCGTTCCCCCACAGCCGCGCGAAATCGCCCATTTCAATACGTTCCGTGAGTCCGACATTCACCGGCGCGATGACCTGCTCGAAGGAGCCATTGGCATCCGCGTTCCCGGAGACGGCCACGTGTACGTCGTGGACACATCACGGGGACTGCTCATCTTCAACGAGCCCTGAGATGGCGCGCTGGGGGGCGAATTGGGAATGATGCCGGCCTCTTCCGGGGGATGGTGTCGATGCGTGCCGTGCTGGTGATGTGGCTGTGGGCTTCGGTGGTGGGGGCGACGGAGCTGTCCAACGAGTTCTCGCTGGAGTCGCCCCGGTACGGGCGGTTGCTGGCCAACGTCCGGGCGCCACGCGCCGCGACCGGTGGCGGCGTCACGCTGCTTGTGTGGGGCGACGAGCGGCGCGGGGAGAACAGCACCTTCGATGGCACCGGCCCGGAAATCCATGCCGCGCGCATCGACGCGGAAGGCAACGTGCTGGACCCGGCCGGCATCCCCCTGTGCACCGCGCCCTACGGACAGGAAGCGCCCGCGGTGACATGGGACGGCAAGCAGTTCCTCGTCGTGTGGCAGGACTACCGGGACAACCGCAACTACGCCATCTACGGCGCGAGGGTGAGCCCCGACGGCACCGTCACCACTCCGCCTGATGGCTTCCGCATCTCCGCCCCCATCCCAGAAATCGACGGTGAGTGGGAGGAGGCACCGATTGTGGCCTCGTCCGGAGGGGTGAGCCTGGTGGTGTGGCAGCGCGGGACCCGCAGCGTCTACGACCACGACATCCTCGGGGCCCGCATCCGCGACGACGGCACCGTGCTGGATCCCACCCCGCGGGTGTTCGTCTCGGCGTCCGGCAATCAGGCGAACCCCACCGTCGCGGGCGGTCCGGATGGGTTCCTCGTGGCATGGGGGGATGGCCGCCACCAGGTGGGCGAGACCAGCGAGTGGGACCTCTATGCCACGCGGGTGGCGCTCTCCGGCGAGGTGCTGGACGCCGCGGGCATCCCGGTGAGCGTCGTCGCCTCGAGCTACCAGGGCAGTCCCCGGGCCCTCTTCGACGGGACGAACTACCAGGTGGTGTGGAGCGACGGCCGAGACCCCTCCAACTACGGCGACTTCTATGGGGGACGGGTGAGCCTGGCGGGTGCGCCGCTGGACGGCACCGGGGTGCGCATCACGCCCGCCAGCTACGACTACAAGCAGGGCCCGGCCATCGCCTTCGACGGGACGCAGACCTGGGTCACCTGGCGCGCCGCGACCGGCTCCTTCGACGAGCGCTTCTACGGGGTGCGCTTCGGCAAGGACGGCGTGGTGAAGGACACCGCGCGGGTGCCCCTCTTCACCCACTCGGGGCAGAAGGCGCTGCATGATCTCTTCTTCGACGGCACGCGGCTGCGCGCGGTGTGGACCGAGTACGTCGGCTCGTTCGGCCTCAAGTCCGGACGCTTCGAGACGAACGGCACCGTGGTGGATGGAGAGGGCCGCTATCTGGCCTGGGGCGCCAACTTCCAGGACGTGCCGAGCGTGGCCTCCTCGGGAGGCACCGGGCTCGTGGCGTGGAGGGATCAGCTGGGCGAGGAGGCCGCGAGCACCGCCAGCATCCGGATCCAGCCGCTGAACGCCGACGGGCAGCCCATGGGCGACGTGCGGGTCCTCCCCTCCCCGACGTACGTGGTCAGTCCGAAGGTGAGCGCTGGCGACGGCGTGTACCTGGTGGCCTGGGGCGAGGGGGGCTCCAGCTATGACGTCAAGGCCCAGCGGGTGCGGGCGGACGGAACGCTCATTGATGCGCAGCCCCTCGCGCTCGCCACGGACACCAATACCGGCCCCGCCTCCGTCGCCAGCGCCGGGAACACCTTCTTCGTCGTCTGGGAGACGGCGAGCCGCCGCATCACCGGGGTGATGGTTCGCGAGGACGGCTCGGTGTCGAGCCCCATCCCGCTTCCCCGGCCTGCCTCCACCGCCCAGACGCAGCTCCAGCCGAAGGTGGCCTTCAATGGCACCCACTTCCTGGTCGTGTGGACGAACTACAACGGCGATTACGACATCCATGCCGCCCGGGTGAGCCCCACCGGGCAACTGGTGGACGCGACACCGCGGATCATCTCCGCCGCGAGTTCCACCCAGTACGAGCCGGACGTCGCCGCGCATGGCGACTTCCTGGTCACCTGGTCGGACTACCGCAACGGAGGGGGCTGGACGGAGATCCGCGCCGCGCGCGTGGCGAATGACGGCACGCTGAAGGACCCGGAAGGAAAGCGCGTCGTCGCGGGCAATTCGCTGAAGCGCTTCGCGCAGCCGATGTTCGACGGCTCCGGCTTCACCGTCCTCTGGCAGCAGGGGTCGGATGCATTCATGGGTCTCAAGCTGGCGCGCGTGTCGCTGGATGGGACGGTGTTGACGCCCGCGCCGCTGGAGGTGTGGCGCGCTCAGGACAACACGAACGCGGCGGGCATCTCCCTGCTCGCGCCCCACAAGGCGGTCATCGTCTACCAGCGATTCGACTCGGCTCCCGGCCTGTACGTGACCCGCGTGCACGGGCGGGTGCTGAGCATCACGCCGGAGGACAACAAGCTGGACGCCGGCAGCGGCGACGCGGGCCTGGACAGCGGCGTGGATGCCGGCACCGACGGTGGCGGCGGCGACACGGATGGTGGCAGCGACGCGGGCACGGACGCGGGTATGGATGCAGGCATTGACGGCGGCACGCGGCCGGACGCGGGCATGACGGTCGATGCGGGCACGGGCTCCCCGGAGGAGCCCGAGGACTCGGGCTGCGGGTGCTCGTCCACGGGCGCGCCTCTCTGGGGCTTCCTGCCCCTGGCCCTGTTGCTGCGCCGCCGCCGCTCGCGGACGGCGTAGGGAGGCTGCCGGAGCGGCGTGGTTGCGCGATGCGGCCCGGCGGGTGTCTGCTGCCGGGCCCATGTCACGCAACACGCAGTGGAAGGTGGCCGGCTTCGGTGTGTCGGCCCTGGTGCTCGTCGCCGCGCTGGTCCTCGCCAACGGCTCGCCTGAGGTTCATGAAACGCTGTCTTCGGCGCGGAGCGACCGGGATGAGTACGTCCAGTTGGCCCTGGCGGCCCTCCGCGCGGCGGACCCCACGGGCGAGCTGAAGTACGACCCGGAGCAATTCCTCATCCAACGCTTCGCCCCGGACGGCGGTCTGGGGATGTCCCTCTTCCTCGCGAACTTCTACCGCGAGTACCAAGCCACCCCGCCCGAGCGGCGCGGCGAGGTGCTCGCCCGGTTGGGGCGGGCAGGCGTGCTCCCGGAGGCCGCGGCCACCTACGAACAGGCGCGTCCCCTGCTGATGCTCGTGGTGCGCGCCCGCGACACCTTCGAGGCAGTCTCCCAGCAGGCCGGTGCGTCCTCGCCGGTGTCCTGGCGGCCGGTGGGCGAGGTGCTGGCGGAGGCGATCGTCCAGGACACTCCGGACGCCATGCGCTACGTGCCCACGGAGGAGCTGGCGCGCTGGGGCGTTTCCTACGAGCAGGCCCGCGCGGATGCGATGGCCAACCTGCGACGGATGGAGGCCGTGCCGCTCCGGCACCTGACCCTGGGCGTCTGCGCCATCTTCACGAACGACAGCTACGGTGCCTCACGGCTGCTGCTGGACGACTTGGTGCGCGGCTGCGAGGTGAAGGGCGATCCGGTGGTGGTCGTCCCCAACCGGGACACGGTGCTCATCACCGGCGCCGACGACGCCACGGGCCTGCTCACGTTGGCGGAGGCCGCGCTGGAGGGCGTCCAGGCGCCGCGCCCAGTGGACGGGAGCGCGCTGCGCCTCACCGCCGACGGATGGAAGCCCTTCCTCCCCGGACCCAAGAGCCCGGCGCGGAGCATCCTGGAGAACCTCGCGTTCACCAGCAAGGTGCGCGGCTACCAGGACCAGACCGACAGGCTCCGGAAACAACAGGAGCAGGAGCACAGCGATGTCTTCGTCGCCAGCCTCCTCCCGGAGAAGGACGCCCGGGGTCGCTACTTCGGTCAGACCGTCTGGTCCAACGAAGGCGAGTCGCTGCTCCCGCGAGCGGACGTCATCCTCTTCGTGGACGCGACGCTGGGCCCGGACGCGCCCCCGGTGGCCGCGGTCCGCTGGGACCTCGTGGTGCGCGACGCCGGAACGCTGCTGATGCCCGAGCTGGGCGTGTACCCGGAGCGCTACCGCGTAACGGGCTTTCCCTCCAAGGAACAGCTCCAGCGCTGGAAGGCGGATCCCACGGCCATGGACGTGCCCTGACGCCGATGGCGCTATGCTCGCGCGGCCCCCAACCCGGAGATGGCCCCTGGCGCTCGTTCCCCTCTACAAGCCGCAGGATCTGGTGAAGAAGGCCTCGACACAGGCCGTCTTCCCGTCCCTCACGGTGCCGGCGCCGCCGTCCCAGCAGCGCTCGCTCGTCGGGTTGAAGCGCCTGATGCACGAGCGCAACCTGGACCCGCACGGGCTGGAGGCCACGGTCTACGACACGCAGGGCTGCGTGCTCAGCGGGGCGCTGCACGAGGCCGTCGACCTGTCGGAGAACACGAACCCCATCACCGAGCCGGGCACCGGCGTCATGTTCAACGGGGACCACAACCTGCTGGCCCTGGTGGTGGGCGGCCCGGTGGTGGCGCAGTCCTTCGACGTCTATTACCTGCACTGGGGCTTCGACAGCACCCACTGCGTGCGGCTGGGCTCGCACGCGAACTACTTCGTCACCGCCGCCCTCCAGGGGTGCTCCATCTTCGTCACCGGAGACCCCGCCTCGCCGACGGTGTACCACCTGAACGCGAACTCGGCGGGAGCGAACGCCCCCAACGACGCGGCGAGGTATCAGGCGAAGGTGCAGGTCATGGAGGCTCGCTTCAACGCAGCCCGGAGGACCCTGGGCGGCAGCCAGCAGTCGTCGGCCTCCGCGTCGATGCATGACTACATGCCCGGCATGCTGAGCACGGCGGGCACGGCCCAGCTCGAATACGAGCGCGGCGTGAGCGGCGCCTCCTGGTACGACGTGGGCACGCATGGCTTCCGGTCGTTCTGGAAGGTGGACCAGGACGAGCTGATGCAGTTCGGCACCGTGTTCGGGGTGCGGGAGTCGGGGCGCTGGTCCTTCTACTTCCAGAAGCGCAGCCGCCATGAGTACCGCTACAAGACCTGGATGTCCGGCCGCGCCCGCCATGCCGAATGGAGCGCGGAGTGCCACCGGTTCTGGCCCGCCTGAGCGGCATCTGCTCAAGTGCCGTCCGCTCACTTCGCTGGGAGGGAACGGATGGACGGCACGTACAAGTCACTGCGCATCGAGAAGGCCGACGGCATCGCCGAGCTGGTGCTCACCGGCCCGGGCAAGGGCAACGCCATGGGCCCCGACTTCTGGCGGGAGATGCCCGAGGCGCTCCGAGCGCTGGACGCCGACGACGACGTGCGCGTGCTGCTGGTGCGCGGTGAGGGGCAGAACTTCACCTACGGCCTGGACCTGATGGGGATGATGGAGTCCCTGGGGCCGCTGCTCACCGGCGAGAGCAACCTGGCGCTGGAGCGCAGCCGGCTGCTCAAGCTGATTGGGGAGATGCAGCAGGCCACGGAGGGAATGGCCCGGTGTAGGAAGCCCGTCATCGCCGCGGTGCATGGCTGGTGCATTGGCGGGGGCATGGACCTCATCGCCGCGTGTGACTTCCGGTACTGCTCGCAGGAGGCGAAGTTCTCCCTGCGCGAGGTGAAGGTCGGCATCGTCGCGGACCTGGGCGCGCTGCAGCGGTTGCCGCGCATCATTGGCGAAGGGAACACGCGGGAGCTGGCCTACACCGGCGGCGACGTGGACGCGGCGCGCGCGCTGCGCATGGGCCTGGTCAACGAGGTCTTCCCCTCCCCCGAGGCCCTGCTCACGGAGGCGCGGGCGACGGCGAGGCGCATCGCGGACAATCCGCCGCTCGTCGTTCAGGGCGCCAAGCAGGTGATGGAGTACTGCGCGGACAAGTCCATCGCGGACGGGCTGCGTTACGTGGCGGTGTGGAACTCGGCGTTCCTCCAGTCACTGGATTTGACGGAGGCCTTCTCCGCCTTCGCCGAGCGCCGTCCGCCCAAGTTCCAGGGGCGCTGAGGAAAAGGGCATTCCAGGACCACGAGCGCGAGGCACTGCGCACGTGGTGAGCGCGGGCGTGAAGAAGCTCGCGCCCCTTCCGCGCGGGCGAACTCAAGAAGAAGGACGGCGGCAGTGTCTGGGAGAAGGTCCTGGATGCCGACCGTGGCATCTACTTCTCACCCAGCCGCGGTCATTCGACTGGTGGTCGGAACACCGGTTCTTCATCAAGGTGCTAGCGCGCCTGTGGAGCACTTGTCTCCCATCCGGCCATCCGCCGGATGCGTTGAATGTCTTTTAGGTTTTCCTTCCGCACAGGGTGCGCTTTGCGCAGGAAGAGCAGGTGTCTCTCTGCTTCATCCAGCTTCCGCCGCGCCCTCTCGGACTGGCTGGGAAACTGCTTGACGGTCAATGCGAACAAGCACGCAATGTGTGCTCGCCTTCCTGGATTGTCGTAGCCCATTTTTTCAGTGCGACGCAACGCGCGACTGAATTCAGCCCAGGTGCACTCGCGCCCGTAAGCGCCCAGTAGAATGTCTTCAGCCGTCCTTCGCTTGATGACAAGCTGCTCCTTCGGCGTCTTCGCCTTGCGCAGCCATGCTCGCTGGTGTTCCAGAAATGTGCGTTCGAACTCCGAGAAGGTCGCCTTTGACAAAGAGAGGTGAAGCCTACCGCTCTCCAGTGCACCAATGGGCTCGCGTTCTGTCTTCTGCGGCTGGCGGTTCTTCATCCTCCTGGACACCTTTTCCCGTTGGCAGAGCTGGGCCAAAAACCTCTGCGCGTGCAGTATTCGTAACAGGCTTTACATTGCGTCTCGTTGTGGACGCGGCCGGGCGTTGTTCCGCCTCCTTTGTCTACACACTTGTTGTAGTGCGGCTCGCATATTTCTGATCGCCAGCGTTCTCTCTCTGCTGGTGTTGGTAACTCTTCTGCCCTGGCGGGGCCCGTAGCCCCCGGCGGCGGGAGGAGAATGGGCGGTTGAGGCGGTCTTACAGGCGCTTCAGCTCCGCAACTTTCAGGGCTGTACGGATGTCTCTTGAGGCAACAGGAAATAGTAGAGTCGGTCTGGTTGCACTCAGCTTGCGCCAAGGCAAACGTCGTCCGGCCTGTTCTATGAGAATTGGCGGAGGTACAACCAAAGGAAAGCAATAGTGCTGCGACCGCCAGGTGCGAGGTGAAGTGCGCTCGGGCTGGTCTAGCTGCGATTAGGTCCCACATAACTGCTTCACCATCCGGACGGAGCGCATGTCGCCTTTTCTGGTTCCACGGAGAATCATAGAATGAAGAGAGTTCTAGTTGCGCCCCCATGACGCAAGGGCGGGGAAACGGCTCAGGCCGGAGTGGGTTCCGGTGAGCGTCAAGGTAGTTGTCGCGTGAAAGGGTTCAGCCGAGGCGTGAATCAGGCGCCCCAAGGATAGGGGAAAGCTCACCGCTCGCAGCGCAGTGCGACCGCGTGCGGGTTGTCCAGGTAGTCCTGCCAGAACTCCTGGCCATACTTGGCAATGCCCTCGGGGGAGCATTCCGGGCGCATCCAGGTAAGGTGGTGGAAGCCCGCCTCGCGCAGCGCGCTTTCGTATGTGTCCCGGCTCCAGTGGGAGAAGTGGATGGTGAAGGGCGTCTTCGTGTGCAGCTGCGCGGAGATGCCCTGCCCTTCCCTGGGCGATTCCGGGAAGTCCAACATCGTGATGCCATAGCGCGTGCTGTTGGGCCCCTTCGCGCTGAACCCGGGGTTGAAGGTGTAGGTGACGAAGCGGCCCCCGGGCTTCAGGTGCGCGTGGATGTTCCGGCACATGCGCAGCAGGTGTTCGGGCGAGTTCGCGTAGTGCAGGAGATAGACGGCCGTCACGCAATCAAAGACACCCAGCGGCGCCATGTCGGCCACGTCCGATACGTGGTACTCGATTCCCAGGGGCTGGGCCGCTTCGTGCTGCCGGGCTGCGCGAATCATCTCCTCCGAGATGTCCACGCCGGCCACCCGCTGCGCTCCCCGCGCCTGGAACTGCCGCGTGTACAGCCCGTCACCACAGGCCAGGTCCAGGACGGACTGCCCCTTCACGGAGCCGAGCGCTTTGAAGAACGTGTGGCCTTCGATGTACTCCGAACGCACCGGGAGGACATCCCAGTCCGCCACCTTCACGCCAATGTCATCGTATTGCGCCGACATTCCGCACGACCTTTCCTGGCATCCGCCTTCCACGGAAAGAGCCTACTCCGGGGATCCCGGCGTTAGACTCGCGCCATGGAAAACATGCCTGGCGAGAGTCCGTCCCCCACGCAGCAGCTCCACCTGGCCATCACCAGCTACTGGCGCACCCAGGTCATTGGCACCGTGGCCCGCCTGGGAATCGCGGACCTGCTCGAGGAAGGGGCCCGCGACAGTGATTCGCTGGCGACCCAGCTGGGCGTCC
Source organism: Corallococcus sp. AB032C (assembly GCF_003668935.1). Lineage (NCBI taxonomy): Bacteria > Pseudomonadati > Myxococcota > Myxococcia > Myxococcales > Myxococcaceae > Corallococcus > Corallococcus sp. AB032C. The sequence continues at coordinate 97,730 of NZ_RAWP01000013.1, forward strand.
ACCCAGACGCCTTGTTCCGGCTGATGCGCGCCGGCCTCGCCACGGGCATCTTCGTGGCCTTCGCCGAGCGGACCTTCGCCCTGACGCCGATGGGCGAGGGGCTGTGCTCGAACGTCCCGGGCTCCCTGAGGGAATTGGCCATCATCCAGGCCAGCCCGTCCCATTGGCTGCCCTGGGGGCGCCTCCCCGAGGCGATTCGCACCGGGAGCTCTCCCATCCAGGCCGCGCTGGGCTCCGACATCTGGGCCCACTTCGCCAAGAACCCCGACGAGGCGGAGCACTTCGCCCGGTCCATGGGGGACTGGTCCGAGATGGTCGCCAGCCAGGTGGCCCGGCACGTCGACTTCTCCCCCTTCGCCCGCGTGGCGGACATTGGAGGCAGCCACGGAGACCTCCTGGCGCAGGTGCTGCGCGCCCATCCCTCCTGCCGGGGCATCCTCTTCGAACTGCCCCAGGTCGCCGAAAGCGCGAAGCCCGTCCTGGAGTCCCGGGGCATCGCCAGCCGGGTGGACGTGGTGACCGGGAACTTCTTCGAGCCCGGCATGCCGGCAGCCGAGGCCTACCTGCTCAAGCACATCCTCCACGACTGGGAGGATGACGCCTGCTCCACCCTCCTGCGCCGGCTCCATGAGGCCGCCCCCGCAGCGGCCCGGCTCTTCGTGGTGGAGATGGTGATTCCGGACAACCGGACGCCCGACATCACCCACCTGATGGACCTCAACATGCTGGTGGTCGCCAATGGGCGCGAGCGCACCTACAACGAGTTCCAGGCACTGCTCAGCGCGACCGGCTGGAAGGTCCAGCGCCTCATCCCCACCCAGAGCGGGACCAGCATCCTCGAGGTGGTGAAGGCCTGAGTGAGGGGGCGGCGCCACGACCGCCGCCCTCTGTCACACCGTGAGAGGGATTACAGCCGGACCTGGAGCTCGTAGCGGCGGTTCTGCGCCTTCTTCGCCTCGGTGTTGTCCGGCTTCACCAGCATGCGCTCGGAGCCACGGCCTACCGCGGTGATTTCGCCGCGGGGGATGCCTCGCGCGACGAGCTCCTTGACGATGGCCTCCGCGCGCTGCTCGCTGAGCGTCTTGTTCTTCGCGGCGTCACCCGTCGAGTCGGTGTGGCCGGAGACCTCGAACTTGTAGCTTTTGACGCCGGCGGCGACGAGCTGCTTCTTCGCGTCCACGAGGGCGTTGGTGAGCTTCTTGAGCTTCGCGTCGCAGCCGGGGGCCAGCTCGGCGGTGCCCGTCTTGAAGCTGCACTGGTTCTTGCGGCCCTCGTCCGTGAGCTTCGTGTTGACGCGCTTCTCCACGGTGGACTTGCCGGCGTCACCCGCGGCCTTCTTGAGCGAATCCAGCGCGCCTTGCGCGGTGGCCACGCCCGGGACGGCCAGCAGCGATACGGCGATGCAGAGCGCCTTGAGCTTCATCCTTGGGACTCCTTGGGCTCCAGGGGGAAGGGAGCCGGAGCCAGACGCTGCCGAGGGCAGCGCGCCGCGTCCAGTGACACGGCGTGGGCCGTGGAAGCGCCTGCCGCCTACTCGCCCCGCTTTTTCTTTCCCCGCGCGACTTCTGTAGCCAGGGCGTCCAGCTTCGGCGTCCAGAACGCACGGAAGCGGTCCAACCAGGCGTCCACCTCCGCCAGCGGCGCGGCGTCCACGGCATACAGACGCCGGGCGCCATCCACCCGCACCGTCGCGAAGCCGTTGTCCCGCAGGACCTTCAGGTGCTGCGAGACCGCGGACTGCGTGATGCCGAACTCACGCTGGATCACTTCCACGACCTCGCCCGAAGCGTGCTCGCCTTCCGCGAGCAGCTCCAGGATGCGGCGGCGGACCGGATCGCCGAGGACGTCGAAGGCGTGCATCAGCCCCCTGTATAGAACGCGGCCGTGCGCTCGGCCATCCCTCGGGCCACGTCCGGCGCCTCTCCGCCCGCCACGTGGGCGTCGGCCCAGGCCTGGGCGCTCGCGCGCATGAAGGTCTTCGCCTCGTCGGAAGTCCCCCAGGACGCGGCGGCCTCCGCGGCCACGTCCTTGCCCGTCTCCAGGTACATGCCCAGGCCCAGGAAGCTCAAATCCCAGCCCACGCCCGTGGCGCCTGGACCGAACTGGCTCCAGAACTGCTCCACGTCCGCCGAGTGCACGATGTGCTCGAGCGTCAGCCGCGTGCCCTTCCCTTCCGACGCCAGGCGGAGGGTCACCCAGCTCATGCCGCCGTTCATCTCCCAGGTCAGATCGAACGCCGAGGGCTTGTCACACCGGGTGATGGTGCCTCCCGCGTTCCCCTTGATCTGATAGCGGCCGCCCTTCTGCAGCTGCCCCTCGACGGGCGCGAACCAACGCGGGATGCGCTCGGCGTTGGTGACCGCGTCCCACAGGTCCTCGATGTTCGTGGGGTACACGCGCTGCGCGACGACCACATGGGCCGGCTTGCCTTCGTAGTCACGTTCAACGCAGGTGCGGAACTGGGCGCCAATCAGGGTGTGAAGCATGTGTGGACCTCCTCCGTTCACGGAGTCACTACAGTCCACACTCATATTAGTCAAATCTAATATGACTCCAGGGCTTCAGTCGCGCTCCAGCAGGACGAACTCAAGGATGTAGGCGCGCAGCCGCTGGCGCACGTCATCGCTCATCGTCAACGTCGCTTGCGGATGGACGCGCGAGGCGAGTTCGAAGAGCACGAGCATGTCGACCATGCCGGCCTCGGCGATGTGCTCCAGGCGCTCCAGGCCCTTGTCTGGAATCGCCGCGTCCGCGTCCTTCTGTTCCTTCGCGACCTCGTAGCCCGTGAGCGCGGCGCTCAGGCACTCGAGTTCCTCGGTGGAGGTGAATTGGGTGTCACTGTCGCTGCCCGTCATCTCCTTGCGATGCGAGGGTTCTCCCAGCCACAGCGCCTTGCACGCCGCGAACGCGAGCCACGCGGTGCCGTAGTGACCGTCGTACATCGCCGCCACGCCGGACTCCGTGCGCTCGGCCATGCCGCGCGGCACCACCACGTCTGGAGTGATGACGAGCCCGAACCCGGGATACTTCTTGAGCAGCGTGCGCAGCGTGGGCAGGCGAGGGTTGAGCACCAGTGCGGAGGCGAAGGCCTCGCGGGCCTCGGCACGCCGCCCCAGCCGCGACAACGCGTGCCCCATGAAGAAGTGCCCGCGATAGTCGTCGGGGTTGAGCTCGGCGGCCTTGCGGTAGTAGCCGAGCGCCTCCTCTGGCCTGGCGGCGAAGAGCGCCGCGTCGCCTCGGAAGATCCAGGCGTTCGCGCACGTCGGACAGGCCTCGGTGGCGCGCGCGTAGAACTTCGCGGCTTCGTCGAAGCGGTTGTCCTTGAAGTGCGGCTCGGCCTCCGCGAGCAGGCGCTCTGACTCGGGGGTCTCGTGTGGCGGCGCGAGGGTGGCCGAGCCCCCTTCCCTCACGACTCGCGCATAGGGCAGCGGAGGTATCCGCTGGGGCCAGAGCGTGTCAGCCCATCCGTCCGGCGGGGAGTCCTTTTCGCCCAGTTCGTACTTCACGGGCGAAGCCTCCATGCGTTGGAGGATCTCCTGCAGCGAAAGCAGGCCCTTCTTCTCCGCGGGTGCCGCCTGCACGGGCGCGGCGGCGCGAGGGGTGGCGGGCGTCGTGGCACAGCCGAAGGTGAGCGGCAGCAGCAGGAAGAAGAAGGTGCGATGCATGGTCCGCCTTTCTGGGCGTGAGCATCGTACGCGTGCTCCCTCGCTCCGCGTCACCCGCCCCACATGCCTTCATCATGGTTCGCGCATGATCAGTCCTTCGTGTCGTCCACGAGCTGCACGGGGACACCGGGCTCCGCTGCCTCTCCGTCCACGTCCTGGAGGTCCAGCGGTCCGGTGGAGAGGACCCAGACATCCAGGGTCGCGTCTTCGTCCGTGTTGCCCACGCACGCCAGGGTGATGTCGCATGCGGGGCATGTGCCAGAGACGCCGAGCCGGGCCCTCAATGACGGATGAAGCGCCTCCACGTCGATGGGGCGCAAGTAGGTGAACCGGTAGGCATCCGCACCGATGGACACCGCTCCATCGGGGACCTCGCTCCGCTCCTGGTCGCGAACCTCCATCGGTCCTCGGCCCGCGAAGTATGCGTAGCGGTTGTCCCGCTCGGGCGCGAAGCCCACCTTCGCGAAGACCGGCTCGTAGGTCTTCGTGTCCTGGAAGTGGCGCCGCTGGAGCGTGTACCAGGCTTTCAGGTTCGACTTGCACTCCGCCGCGCGGGCACGCTGGCCGAAGCGCACGAAGTTGCGGACCGTGTTGACCGCCACCACACCCAAGCACGAACAGGCCATCAGGCCGAGGACGATGAAGACCCACTTCCGGCGGGAACTCATCCCTGTCACCTGATGACTCACGGCCTCACTCCTCGCCCGCGAAGGTGGAGACCACCCGCTCGATGACGTCGCGTCCGGCCTCGTCCGTCGCATCGGCGGTGGCCCATATCAGCCAGTCTCCGTTGACCGTCACGGCACCGTGCTTCCCTTCGGGGACCTGTTTCCTCAGCCGCGCATCCGCTGTGGTTGCTTCGCCGTAGCTATCGAACAGGTAGACCGAGGCTCGGGCCGAGCACGACGTCCAGGTCTGGCCGAACCCCGCGAGGGCTCCGAGTTCCCGGGCACTGGGGACCGGCTCGGCCGGCAGGACCGCGTCGCTGCCGGTGCCATGACGCAACAGCGCCTCACCACGCTTGAGGGACGGGGCATCCGGAGTCATGGGGCTCCTTCGCGGCAGGTGATCCTCGCCGGTTTCGTCCGCGCGCGGTGACGGACCGCTTGCACATGCGCAGAGCAGCAGTGGGAAGAGCAACGCGAGGCGTGATCGCATGGGCACATGCGATAGCACCTCCCCGCGCCGCACCGCCAATGCATTGCCCCCGAGCTACGGATCCTGCGGCACCTGCGGGCAGTTCGGCCCCGTGCAGATGGGGCCGCAGTCCAAGCACCAGCCCATCTCGTGGGCCTCGCAGAGGTAATCCCCGCACGTCAGGCTGCCGCAGTCCGACAGGCAGCTGGCCACCGTCTCGCTTCCGTTGCACAGACCATCACCGCAATACGTAGCGGGGCCGCAGTCCCACGGGCAGGTGGCGTTGGTCTCACCGTTGTTGCACCAGCCGTCGCCACAGTAGGGCAGCGGCGTGCAGTCCTCGACGCAGGTGTTGATGGACTCACCGTTGGCGGTGTCACAGAAGCCGTCACCGCAGATGAAGGCACACGGCAGACAGTTCCACGGGCCCACGCCCCCACAGGGACATTCTGAGCCGAGCTCGGACTCGCTCTGCGCCAGCGACGTGGAATCCACGTCCACGCTGCCGCACGCGGCAAGCAATCCCAACGACACCGACGCGAACACCATCAACAGACGTGCTTTCACGAAAGGCTCCCGGGTGGAGGGACTCTCAGTGATAGCACAGCCCTATTCCGCGCCGCGGGTCCGCCGCCACGCATCCACGGAGAGGTGGTCGTATTGCACGGTGGCGAGGAGGACGACGTAGAAGCCCAGGTAGGTCATCTGGATGCTCGCCGCGTTCCAGTTCTGCGCGGAGCAGGCGCCTCCAATGAGCAACATCATCAGCAGCGTCCCCGCCACGAGCACCCGCCGCACCTCCACGCCCACGAGCAGCAGCAGTCCCACCACCGCCTCCGCCACCGGGATGGCCAGGCTCACCGCGTACACCCACGCGGGCGGCAGCGGGCTCTTGTCGAAGGAGTCGCGCATGCCCGCCGCGAACGCCGTGAGCTGCGGCAGACGGAAGAGGCCGTGGAGCGCGATGTTCATCCCCAGGCCCACCCGGGCCAGGGCGTGCGCGAGGCGTGCGTTGTCTACAGGCTGCGAGGGCATCGGGAAGCCTCCAGTGGCTTCCCGTGTCCCTCTGAACGCCCGCGAGGACAAGGCTCGCGGGCGTCAAATCATTCTTCGATGGACTCGAAGGATGCGCGTCAGTCCCAGCGGCTGGTGAGCTTCAGCTTCCACTCGCGCAGCTTGCCGTTGCCCACGCCCGACGGGTTGACGATGTGCAGCTTCCACAGGCCGTTGATGGTGCCGTCGCGGGGGATGCCGCGCGTCACCGGGATGCGCTTGGGCGGCGTGCCCTCGTTGGGGCCGTCCCACAGGAGCGCCGTCTCACCGCCCGGATCCTCCAGCGTGAGCACCAGCTTGGACGGGTTGTTGTGCGCCAGGTCCAGCTCCACCGTGATGTCCTCCGGCACCGTCGCCAGGCCCACCACCGCCTGCGTCGCCGTCAGCGGCGTCGTGTTGCCCTGCAGCGTCAGGTCCGCGTACGCCGTGAACTCGCCCGACATCCACGCCGGCCGGCACCAGCCCTCCGTCGCGCCCGAGTCCAGGCCGTGGCACGCCAGCCCCTCCTGACACGGCACGAAGCGTGAGCACGACTCGTGGTCGCCCGGGATGGCCAGCGTCGTCACACAGCGGCCGTAGAGGCTGGAGGCGTCATACGGCTTGCCCTCGCAGTGGAGGTTCGTCCCGCACGTCCCCGCGCCCGTGCACGCGTCGCCTTCCTCGCCCAGCTGCGTGGCCGCCTTGAGGTTCTGCAGCGCCACCGTGTTCACGGCCGGCAGCCGGCCCAGCTTCAGGATGTCGTAGAAGGGCCGCGCCGCCACCATCGCGTTCGCCGCCGCCGCGGGCACGTTGTACGTGGACTGCAGCGCCGTCAGCGACTGCGTGTTCACCACCGCCAGCGCCCGGCGCGCCTCCGACACGTTGAACGACACGCCCTGGAACGTGCCCACCCAGCCATCCACCGGCAGCTCCACCCGGCCCGTGCCCCGGGCGTACGCCTCCAACGCCGCCAGCGCCGCGGGCCCCACCTGGGGCAGCGCGTCCACCTGCTCGACGGAGACGAAGCGCTTGTCATCCGCCGTGTGCGGGATGCCGTCCGGCCCGAAGCGGTAGTTGATGATGCTCTGCGCCGCCAGCGCGTTGAGCGGCACCTGCGTGTCCAGCACGTTGAAGGTCAGGGCGTACTCGTTGAGGAACATCACCACCCCGATGCCCGCGGGCGTGCCCGTGGCCAGCTCCTGCGTCTGCACCGCCAGCGCTTCGGCCGGCGTGTCCGACACCGCGGCAGCGCCGCAGCTCAGGAGGAGGGGAACCGAGGAAAACGACAGAAAACGACGGAGTCTGGAGTTCATGGCGTCCATGTACTCCAAGAAAGGCCGCGTGTCGGTGACCGTTCAGGTTCTCTCTTGATACAGGGCGATGACGCCGTGGACCTGGTCGGTGACCTGCTGGAGGCGATCCGCCGCCGCGTGGGTGGCCTCCACGCGGGCCACCGAGGCCTGCATCAGCGCCGTCAGGTCCGACACGGCGGTGAAGATCTGGGACACGCCCGCCGACTGCTGGCTCACCGACGCCGAAATCTGGCGGACGGCGTCCGCGTTGCCCTTCACCAGCCCGGACAGCATGGCCAGGCGTTCGCCGGAGGCGCGGATGGTCTCGATGCCCCGGCCCATGCGCTCGCCGCCCTGGCGGGTGAGGTCCACCACCCCATGGATTCGGGAGCGCGTGTCATCCAGCACCGCGCGCACCTGCTGCGTGGCCGTCACGGACTGGGACGCCAGACCCCGCATCTCCCGCGCCACCACCGCGAAGCCCCGTCCCACCTCCCCGGCCCTCGCCGCCTCGATGGCCGCGTTGATGGCGAGCACGTTGGACTGGTCCGCCAGGTCCTGCACCGTCCGGGTGATGCCGGCGATGCGCTCCGTGTACGCCGCGAGCCCCTGGATGCGCTCGGAGAGGTCCGCCGTCTGCGCGCGCAGGTCCGCCAGCCCCTCCACGCTCCGGCCGATGGCCTCCTCCACCGCCGCGCCCACGTCCCCGGCCTGCTGCGTGGCCCCCAGCACCCGGGCCGCCTGCTCCGAGGCCACGAGCGACGTCTGGCGGATCTCCTCCGCCGTCACCCGCGTCTCCTCCAGCGCGCGAGCCTGACGGGCGAGCTCCTGGCGCTGCTCGCCGGTGGACTCCGTCAGCGTCCGCACGGAGTCGCGCAGCGCGTCCGCGGAGCCCATCAGCGGCCGGACGACCTGCTCCTCCACCGCGGTGCGGGACAGCTCCAGCTGCGCCTCGCGCCGCGCGGACTCCCGGAGGTCGCGCTGGCCCTGCACGCAGGAGGCGATGAGGAAGATGTCCTCGAACGCCACCCACGCGGTGTGCTCCATCCACCGCCAGGACTCGCGGGCGTGCATGCCGAAGATGGATTCCGGCCAGAGCAGGCCGCGCAGGAAGTGGTCCGCCGCCACCACGCCGCTGAAGGTGAGCAGCACCTTCCAGTCCCGGTAGATGGAGAGCAGCGCCAGCGAGCCGAAGATGTGGAAGTGCGTCTCGATGCGGCCGCCCATCAGGTGGATGAGCAGCCCGGACATCAGCGCCTGCCCCACCGCGATGACATGCCGCGTGGACGCTCGGCCGGGCCGCGTGAGCGCGAGCGCCACCGGCAGGCCGCCCAGGAGCAGGCCCAGCCCCACCGCGGCCACCACGTGGGAGTGGACCGTGCTCTGCAATCCCTCCCAGGCCCGGGGCGACAGGTACACCGCCGCCGCGATGCCGCCCAGCCACTGCAACGCCATCAGGACCACGAAGGTCCGGTCCGTCCGCCGGCCCAATGACAGACACTGCGCATCAAACAGCTGGCGCGCTCGCTCGGACACGACTGCTTCAGACAGCTGGATTCTCATCACGTGTCATCACCCGCGGGCGCGAGGGGTGCTTCGAGGGCACAGCCAAAGACAGGCGCGGTGACGGGGCCGGAGGCCTCCGAGTCCAGGAGCTCCCGGAGGGCCCTTCCGCCCGCGCTGTCACCTTCGTGGCCCCGCGTGGGGGTGATGCCGCCGGCGAAGCGCTCCACGCCGTCCGGAGAAAAAAGGACCAGCTGTCCCGAGGTGCGCGCGCCCAGCTCGCGCGCCACCTGCCCGTCCACGTCCGCCATCACCTCCGCCCCAGGCAGGGCCACGGCGCGCGCCCACAGCTCCGAGCGCTCGAAGCCCGGCGGGGCTTCACGCGGCGCCCAGACGAACACGTGCGTGGAGAGCCGCGCGCCGTGCCGGTCCAGCAGCTTCGCCAGCTCCGACAGCGTCGCGCGGGAACACGGGCACCGCGGGTGGAGGAAGACGAGCAACGTCCACGCGCCCGGCGCCCGCGTGAAGCGCTCCGGCAACCGGACAGGGGGCGTGGCCGCGAGCCCCGCGGCATTCGCGTGCGACCACACGAGCCCCAGCCCCAGCGCGCTCGCCACGAGCCAGCCGCCCACCAACCACGGCAGCGCCCAGCGCCGGAGCGCACTGTGCTTCAGACCCTCCTCAAGGGACGCCCGGGCCGGGGCATCCGCGGGGCCATGCGAGACAACGGGGGCGGCCATGCACGGTCATGCTGAAGAGTTCCCGTGACAATGGCAACGCGGATTCAAGCAGGCAGGGTCATCCATTCCCCAGCCCGGGAATCACGACAAACCCAGTCGTCAGCCTCTTCCGGGAGAGACGCCGGCCTTCCTTGCGGGCAAGCCCGGACTTCCAACCCTGAATTCTTGTTATCACCGTTCCCAGAGCCGGATTTCGGTCCCCGCGCGGCGCACGAGCAGCGGGCTCGCGGCGCCGTCCACGGGCTCGATGCGGCCCGGAAGTGTCGCGGACTGGACGCACCTCCAACCACGCGCGGCGAGCGCGGCGTGCACCTGGGCGCCGAAGCCTCCGCCATAGGACGTGAGCAGGTGGGACGCGCGCAGCCGGTTCAGCAGGTCGCGGCCAGCGTCCTCGGACAGGTAGTAGAGCACCTCCGCGAGCAGCACCAGGTCCGCCTCCAGCGCCACGTCCTCCGCGCTGGCCTCCACGATGCGCACGCGCGCGTGGCTGCCCAACCGCTCGCGCAGGCGCGTGACGAAGCGGGGCTCGGACTCCACGGCGCGGACGTTCGCCTCCGGGAAGAGCGTCAGCAGGTGCTCGGTCATGAGCCCCTCGCAGGCGCCCACGTCCACCACGCGCCGGGGCGCGCCCGCGTCGCGCAGCGTCCCGAGCACCTTCGCGGTGAGGGCGAAGCGCTCCCCCTCGTAGGTGGATTGGGCGAAGCCCCAGGGGTCCGCGAGCTCGGAGAAGATCTCCGGCTTCGTGAGGGACAGGGCGCGCACCACGTCCGCGGCCCGCACCTCCGCGAAGGCCTCGATGCCGGGCCCGTCACGCACGGGATCCGTGCAGGCGCCCGCGCGGGCTCCGTCCGGACGCTCCCGGTAGAGCGCGTTGAGCAGGCCCAGCTTCCGCTGGAAGGACGCGTCGTCCAGCACCGTGCAGGCGGTGGGCCTGGCACCCGTGGCGGAGACCCACAGTCGCTCGAAGACGCGGCTGACGAGCAGCGCCACCTCGCGGTGCAGCGGGGCGTCCTCCTGCGGGCTGTGCGTGAAGACGCGGACCTCGCCCCGGGAGCGCTGCTCGCGGCACCACGGCCCCACCTCCGACGGGGACAGCAGGAGGTGCGTGCTCCTCGCGCCCAGGGCCCGGCCCACGGCCTCCAGCTCCCGGCCCGCGCTCCCGTCCTCCGTCACCACCGCGACGTCCGCCCCCGGCGCCACCGTGCTGAACAACCGGACCACATCCTCCGGGTGTGCCACGACGATGAGCGCCGGGGCCTGCTCGTTCTCAGCCATGTTCCGCGCTCCACATTGAAAGGGATTCCGCCAGGGGCTCAGCCATGGGCCGCGCTCCAGTCGGACACGTCCTGCGCCTCCTCCTTCGGGAAGCGGAGCAGCGGCAGCAGCTGCTCGCGGATGAGCGGCTCCCAGTGCAGCCGCTCTGACAGCGCCCAGCCCGTAGCGAGCAGGAGGCGGCCTTCGTGCGCGTCACGCGGAAGCCGCCGCACCACCTCCTCCGCCACGCGCACCGCGGTGCGCAGCTCCTCATCCCGCAGGACGCTGGCGGGCAGCGCCTTCCAGGTCTCCATCGAGTGCGCCAGGCCCGCGGCCCGAGCATCCGCCACCGGGTCCGACACCACGAGGTTCGGATGCGCGGCCTCCGACAGCCCCTGCCGCTCGCACACCGCCTTCAGCGCACGCCGGGCGCCGCTGGTCCCGGAGATGACGCAGATGGCGCCGCAGCCCAGGGCCTCCAGCTGCGCCAGGCCATAGGACTCATACAGCGACTGCCCCAGGGACACGTCCGTGGCGCGGTGCAGGTCGTCCCGCGTGAAGTCCAGACCCGCGGGCCACGTGGGCTGGTTCACCAGCGCGATGTGCAGGCCCGTGTCCTTCGCGTTGAACGCGTCCACCCGCGTCTTCAGGGCGCGCAGGTTGTCGGACGGCTCCGCCTCGTTCCACTCCGTCACCATCATCAGCAGCGCGGGCTTGCGCTCCGGCGGCAGCAGCGTGGCCAGGTGCTCGCACACGTCCACGTCGCGCCAGAGCCCCTTGCAGACCTCGTCCCGCGCGATGTGCGTGAGCAGCAGGCGGAAGTCCTTCCCCCACGCCTTGCGCGCATGGGCCAGCACCTTCGCGCGCGCGGCCTCCTTCGCGTCCCAGCCCGTCTCGATGGGCCGGTGCCCGTGGGGTACCACCGTCACCGGCTGGAGCGCATAACGCCCATCCAGGAACCGCAGCTCGTCCGCCACGGACGCGCTCACCGCGCCCACGCGGTCACACAGGTGGCCGTTGCGCAGGATTTGAAAGTTGGGCCAGGTGCTCACGGGGTACACCTGGTCCAGCGTCTTCCCCTGCTCCAGCCCCAGCCGCTGGATGTTGTAGAAGCGCGCGTCGGACGCGCCCTGCCCTGCCTCGCCGTACTCCACGAGCACGCGGGGCGTGCGCACCTCGCCCGCGTAGTACACGGTGCGGCACCAGCGCCGCCCATCGAGCAGCGCCTTGTACGCGAGCGGCAGCGACAGGTGCTCCTGCGCCAGGATGACCGTCCCCGCCCCGTCCTTCGGGCGCAGCCGCTCCAGCGCGTCGAACACGGGCTCCGCGAGCACGATGGCCAGCATCGCGTCGTGGTCCAACGCGGGCGCGTCCAGGAGGCCGTGCCGGACCGCCTTGCGGAACAGGCGGTTGACCCAGGGCGCCGCGCCCAGCCGCGTGCCGAAGCGCTGGCGCCACACGCGTGACAGCCCCCGCCACGCCGCCGGACGCGGACCCCGGCAGTCGAACGGGAGGTCCACCCCGAGCAGCGTGTGCAGCCGCGCGAGGAACTTCGGCAGCGTGCCCATCCTCACCCGGTAGCCCCGGAGCACATCCGTGAGGTCCACGAGCAGCACCTCCACCGGACCGCCCGGAGCGTCGCGCCGCCCGTAGACGAACGACACGTCGTGCTGCTCCTCCACCGGCCGGAAGACGCGCTCCCACCGCTCCGGGTTGTCCCGGCGCAGGCCGCTGTAGAACACCTCGCCGTGCGTCTCCAGGTCGCGCGCCAGCGACTCCTCCGGCGCGTAGCTCCCCAGGCCGCACGGCCGCACCGTGGGGCTCACCAGCAGCGTGCGCGGGAAGGCCTGCCGGTACTCGGGCGCGGACAGCAGGTGCTCCAGCACCACGCCCATCCCACCCAGCGTGCGCGTGGCCTCATAGGAGAGGTGCACCAGCATCTCCCCCTCCGCCCAGGGCTCCCGCGTGCTCATGGCGCCACCGTCCACACGCGCTCGGCCATTCCCCGGCCCGCGCCCAGCCGCCGCGCGTGCGACTCCACCGCGGGCAGCGTCTGGGGCTCCAGCTGGCTCGCGTAGAAGGACAGCCCGCGCAGCTTCGCGGACCACAGCGTCGTCACGTCCAGGCACCGGGGCGACAGCCCGAGCGCCCACGCGTAGTCGACGATCTCATCCTCCGGGTGGTGCGCGGAGTACGGCAGGTCCTCGTAGTAGACGACGTTGCGATCTCCGCGCAGGGCCCGCACCGCGTCGCGCACCATCAAGTGGTCCGCGTGGCTGGAGATGCCCAGCGGCACGTAGCAGACCGCGTCCTGGGACACGCTCGCCAGCACCTCGTCCAGCGCCAGCAGCACGCGCGAGGCCAGCGCCGACCGCGCCTCCTCCGACTCCACGGGGCCGCCCGGTGGCGCGCGGAGGCTGGTGTCGCGGAAGCCCAGGTGCACCAGGTCCAACCCGTGCGCCCGGGCGAATCTCCGGTCCTCGCCCATCCGCAGCGACGTCACCGCCATGGCCCGCGACGGGTCCACCGGCAGCACGAACTCCCAGCAGCTCTGGGAGAAGACCGTGACGAGCGTGGGCACGATGCCCCGGGGCACGTCGAGCAGGCTCGCGTACGCCCCCAGCGCCACGTCGTCCGGATGCGGGGAGAAGAAGACGTGCTCCGGCCCCTCGTTCCTTCCATTGCGCGCGCGCTCAGCCACGGGCGCCTCCCGCGAGCGGCGGCGCGGGCCACGCGTCCAGCGGCAGGTCGTGCAGGTCGCCCTCGGGCGTCACGAAGCCCAGGATGACCACGCGCTCACCGTCGTTGTGCACCGTGTGCCGGAAGGCCCGCACCGGCGCGTCCAGCTCGCGCGTCAGCCCTTCGGAGAAGCGGCCGGAGGTGATGAGCCAGTGCCCTTCGTCATTGGGCATGAGGCGCGGCGTGTTCCCGTCCAGCCACACCAGGCCCGGCCGGGACTCGCCCAGGTTGAAGGTGAAGAAGCTCTTGTCCGAGTGCGGCTCCGACGCGTGCGCCACCACGTCCCGCCTGCGCCGCGCGGTGCTGGGAGCGTGGTACTTCACGAACCGCACCGCCCCTTCCGTGCGGCGGCGGAACAGCCGCGTGAGCCCCCCGGCGCGCAGGCCGTAGCCCAGCTCCAGCGCCTCCAGCAGCACGACGCCCACGGCGTGACAGGCGTCGTACGCGTCCTCCGAGGCCTCCAGGAGCTCCCGCACCGGCTCCGGCACCACGCGGCGGCGGAAGACCGTCCACGTCGCGGGCTTGGCCATGAAGGCCTCGATGGGCTGCCGCACCACCGGCGACTGGGGGTACCAGGTGGCGTTGTAGCCCGTCTCGAACACCGTGGCCGCGGGCAGGAGCGCGTGCAGGTACGGATGCGCCAGCAGCGCGTGCTGGAAGGTTGCCTCGTAGCGCTCGAACAGCCCCGTCAGGGCGTGGCGCTCCAGGAAGGCCGTGGGGCGCTCCAGGTAGAAGAAGCCGCGCTCCGACAGCTGGGTGACAAGGCGCCGCGCGAAGGACTCCCGCTGGCGCGGCGTCCCGGACACGAAGTCCTCCAGCTTGAGCGGCCGGATGCCCGCGAAGCGCTGGGGCTGACGGCGCACGAGGCCGTCCCGCGCGGAGGTGACGGGTCTGGGTGGCAGGGACGGTGCCGGTGTCCGTGGCGCGGTGGCGGGCATGGGATGTCGGGTCGTCATGGGTGGGATTCAGGCTGGAACGTGTCGCAGGCTACGGGTGGCGTCTGACATGCGTGGATCCTCCCGGACCCGGACCCGGGTCCAATGCCTCTCAAACCCAGCCACCTCCCAGGTCGCACGGCACACACGCTCCGTCACTCACGCGTGCGGGGTCGCGCTCCGCGGACGGGCGCCATCCGTCCACCTGGAAACATCCCATCTCGCCTCGGGAAAATGACCCGGACCGGTGGGTCCGGAAGACACCTCCGGGTGCGCTGATTTCACCGACTTGTACGGGTGGGAACAGCGATTGCGACGCGGGGGCCGGTGCCTTGACGGAGGCCCGCGCGCGCGCGCCCAATCCCTGTCATGCCTCCGCATACGAGACGTCTGCTCATCCCGCTCCTCATGGCTGGTACCTGCGCCTGTGCCCGCGCGCCTGTCTCGCGGGACGGGGATGCCCTGGAGGCCCTGCGGGTGGAGGCCATCCGTCCGCCGATGCCGGCGCCCCGCGCGGCGCGGGTGGAGCGCCCGGTGACGACGGGGCTGCGCCTGGACGTGATGCCGGACGGTGCGCGCGTCTTCGTGGACGGCCGCGCGATGGGGCTCGCGAGGCACCTGGGGACGCTGCTGCCGCTTTCGCCCGGGGTCCACCAGGTGAGCGTCCGGCTGGAGGGCCACGCCACGTGGCGGGCCGAGGTGATGGTGGGCGACCGGCCGGAGCCCATCCAGGTGACGTTGACCGCTTCGCCGTGACGCGAAGCGGGCCGTGACGCGAACCACACCGTCCATCAGAGGGGGGAGGCACAGGCGTGAAGCTGCCAAAGAGGAAGGGCCGGCTGTTCCGGCTGCCGTTCGCGGATGCGCCGGAGTCGCGCGCGCGGCTGTGGAAGAGCATGACGGAGCACGGCCTGTTCGTTCCCGAGGACGCGCCGAAGCCCATCGGGACGGAGTTCGCGCTCCAGGTGGCCTTCCAGGGGGACGGGCCCTCCGTGTCCGGTCGCGTGCGGGTGATGGAGCACGGCGTGTCCGGCTGGGTGCGCGGCTACTTCGTGAAGTTCGTCGCGCTGGACGCTGGCAGCCTTCCCCTGCCCCTGAGCCCTCGCGAGCCGCCCGCCCTCGCGACGGTGGAGGATCCCGCCGCGAGCACGTCCGCGGGTGCGCCCGTGGGGAACGAGGCTTCGTGGCGAGAGGAGCCGACGCCGGTGGGCATCCGGCCGCGCTCCACGGTGGATGGCACGTCCGCGCTGAATGACTATTCGCACCTGGAGCTGCTGCACGCGCGCGACCCGGAGGCGTGGCAGGGCGGGCTGCGGCCGTTCGACGCGTTCGGGCCGTACCAGTTGCTCCAACGGCTGGGCGCGGGCGGCATGGCGGAGGTGATCCTCGCCCGGCGCACGATGGCGGAGGGCGTGGACAAGCTGGTGGCGCTCAAGCTGGTGTTCCAGGAGTACGCGCGGCACCCTCGCCTGTCGGAGCTGTTCCTCACCGAGGCGCGGCTGAGCGCCACGTTGCAGCACCCCAACGTCATCCAGGTGTTCGACGTGGGCAGCGCGGCGGGCCGACCCTTCATGGCGATGGAGTACGTGCACGGCCGCAATGGCTCGGACCTGGTGCAGGCGCTGCGGCAGCGCGGGCGCCCGCCGCCGGTGGCGTTGGCGGTGACCATCGCCATCGAGCTGGGCAAGGCTCTGGAGTACCTGCACGGGCAGCGCGACCTGGACGGGCGTCCACTGCACCTGGTGCACCGCGACGTGAGCCCGGGCAACCTGCTCGTTGGGCTGCACGGCGAGGTGAAGCTGGTGGACATGGGGGTGGCGTCCGCCAGCATCGCGAGCGGAAATGATCTGCTGGTGGTGGGCAAGCGCGCGTACATGGCGCCGGAGCAGGCCGCCGGAGGACGCCCGGATCCCGCGTGGGACGTCCACGGCATGGGGCTGGTGCTCTATGAGCTGCTCACGCTGCACCGGGCCTCGGAGGCCACCCGTGGCACGGACGGGCCTTCCGGATTGTTGAAGCCGTCGCAGTTCAATTCCCAGGTGACACCGGAACTGGAGCGGCTGGTGCAGTGGGCCACCGCGCCGGAGCCGTCCTCCCGGGCCCCCAGCGCGAAGGTGCTGCGGCATGCGCTGGAGCGCGTGCGGAGCACCCTGCCTCCCTTCGACCTGGTGCAGACGATGCACGAGTTGTTCGGCGAAGCGCTGGACCGGGGCCGGCGCGAGGCGGAGGTGTTGATGGGGACCGCGCGGGGCAAGGACCGGCCGCACGCGTCCCCTCGGTACCGCCGGTGGCGCATCGCCGTGGAGCAGCGCATTCCAGTGGCCGTGAAGCTGGCGGTCGCGCGGCATGGCAGGGCGCTGCGGTGGAGCGCGCTGGTGTTCACTGCCCTCTGCGCGACGGGTGCGGCGCTGATGTGGCCGCTGCATGTGAGGGAGGTGGAGCTGGCCGGGCATCTGTCCCGTGCGGACCGGCTCATCGCGGTGGCGAAGCTGTCGGGCGCGGGAGAGGACACGGCGCTGGCACAGCTGCGGGCCGCGCGGGCGCTGCGGCCCGAGGATCCTCGCGTGCGTTCGCGACTGGCGGCGTTGGCGGATGCGTTCGAACGGCTGGCGGCGGAGGCCACGCAGCGCGGAGACGTCACGGAGGCGATGGCGCACCTGCGCGCCGCGCTGGAGGCGGCACCGGAGCGGAGCGCTACCCGTGTCCAGCTCCGCTTCCTGGAGGAGGAGCTCCGCAAGGCGCCTTCCGGTTGGAGGGTGCGATGAGCGCGGCGCCTTTGGCGATCCATCGGGCGCGTGGGCTCCGGAGTCATGAGGACATGCGAGCTTTCGGGATTCCGCGTCGGGGCGCCATGGGGTGCGTCGTGCTTCTGATGGTCGCGGGCTGCTCGCGGACCTCGGAGGAAGAGGGAGCGTCGGAGACCGTGTCGCGGGAGCTGTCCGCCATCGTGGCCACCTGCGCTGTCGCGCGCGGCCCTGTCGACACGCTGCGCACGGCGAATGCTTACTGGGAGCCGTTCGAAGCGGGCGCCACGTTCCGCTCCGGCGACTGGGTGCGCACCGGGCCGGATGCGTCCACGCGCATCGAACTTCGGGGTGGTGGACGCATCGAACTGGAGGAGCGCACCGTGGTGATGGTGGAGCGGCCCGCGCCCCCAGCGAGCGGTGGTTCGGTGGTGGCGCTGGAGTCAGGCACGGCCCGGGGCCTGCTGCCCGAGGACGCGCTGCCGGATGGCCCGCTCGTGCTTCGCGGAGACAACGGACGGCAGGTGGCGCTCACCGTGGAAGCGCACGCCGGCCCGGCGGAGTTCCGCGTCACCCGCACCGCGCGTGGCATGCACCTCAGCGTCTCTCGCGGACGGCTGCTGCTGTCCGAGGGCACGCACCGCCGCACGCTCGAGGCCGGCAACTGGCTGGATGTCGCGCGCGGCCTGGAGGACACCGAGCATGACGGCCCGCCCTTCCCCACCAGCCTCTCTCCAGGCGTGGACGCGCGCATCGCGTGGAGTCCGGAGCTGCGTATCCCGTTGAGCTGGAAGCCACTGGATGGCGCTCGGAGCTACCAGGTGCAGGTGGCGCGCGACCTGGGCTTCACCCAGCGCATCGTGGATACGCAGGTGGAGAGCCCGGACTTCACGTTCCTCCCGCCGGAGCCCGGCATGTTCGTCTGGCGTGTGTCCGCGCTGGATGAGGCAGGACGGCCGGGTGAGTCCGGCTTCGCTCGCCGCATCTTCGTGGAGCGCCAGCGGCCCCGGGGCCTGCTCGTCACGCCTCGCGATGGCTACGAGGCCCCGAACAACACCACCGCGGAGGACCTCGTCTTCGCGTGGCAGTCCATTGGCGGTGAGCCACGCTACCGGCTGGTCGTCGCGCGTGACCGGGAGCTGCGGCACCCGGTGCTCGTGCGCGAGGGCAGCCCGCAGCAGGTGGTGCTGCCCGGCCTCGCTCCCGGTGAGTACTACTGGGGCGTGTACGTGGCGGAGGACCCGCCCGTGCCGCTGTTCCAGAAGGCCCGCAGGCTGGTGGTACCTGGGCCTCCCGGGGCCCGCGCACACGACGCGGTTCCGTCCGTGGAACGCTGACGCGTCATGCACCTCCGCTGACATGTCACACGGAGACGAAGACGACGTGCCGACGCACGTCCAGGTGCGCGTCTCGTCCGGACAGCCAAGGCGCATGAACGCGGCACGTCGATTGCTGTCTCTCTCCGCACTTGTTCCAGGAGAATGCATGCGCTTCATGAGCGGAGTCGTCGTCGCGGTCGGTCTTCTCGGGTGCGGTGGTCCGGAGGCCGATCAGGCCCCCATCGATACAGTGGGTCACACCGACCAGGAAATCGTGGGAGGCGTCGAGGCCCGGCCGAATTCCCACCCCTGGATTGTCAGCCTGCAGCAGGACGGCAGCCATTTTTGCGGGGGCAGCCTGGTGAGAGTGGGCGACAAGGAGGAGAGCGACATCGTCATCACCGCGGCCCATTGCGTCTATGACGGTCTCTCCAACGCCACGGCGGTCGCCGGGGCGCATGACCTGTACCGCCCCACGTCCACGCAAGTGACAGTCCGGGTGACGAAGGCCGTCTACCACCCGCAGTACAATCCGGACACGACGCTGAACGACATCGCCGTCCTCAAGCTCGAAAAGCCCATCAAGTTCGACACGACCGTCGCCAGGGCTTGCGGCCAGTCCTCTGTCATGCGCCCCAACCTGGCCCCGCAGCTCGCGGGCAGCAACACGCGCGTCCCTGTTTGCATCCCAGCCTCCGGGGAGCGCGTCGCTGAAAACACGATGGCGACGGTCGCGGGCTGGGGCCTGACACGGGAGGGTGGCCAAGACACGTCCAGCATCCTGCTGCAGGTCGGAGTCCCCGTCCTCAGGCATCAGGACGTCGCCAACAGCTACAGGGCACAAGGAATCGTCATCGACGAAAACGCCATGCTCGGGGCTGGGTACAAGCAGGGGGGCAAGGACGCATGCCAGGGCGACAGCGGCGGGCCGCTCGTCGTCAAGGGCGCCCAGGGCTACGTGCTCCAGGGCATCGTGAGCTTCGGGGTGGGTTGTGCGCGGGCAGGACTGCCCGGCATCTACACGCGCGTCTCCAACTACATCCCGTGGATCAACACGCAGATCCGGAGCCTCAGCGCCGTCAGGTAGGGCGCGCGGCAAGGGCTGCCTTCGCCAACTCCAGGTCCGTGTAGAGGCTCGCCTCGGGGATTCCCGCCTCCTTCAACTGACGAGCGGCGATGCGGTTGACCCACCACACCGTCCCCCCGGGACGCTGGTGAAACCGGGCGAAGCGCGGATAGAGCAGCGTCCCCATTCCCTCGAAACCCGTCAGATCCATCAACAGCGGTGTTTCTGGGGGAGTCGCCGCGAAGAGCGAGTCCAGGGCCTCGGACGACAACGACGACAGCCCTCCAAAGAGACGAACGCGGCGCGGCGTCTCCTGGAACACCTTCACGGGGAGCCCCGCATCCAGGTAGCCGTGGATGCCTTCCAGAAACGTGATGCTGCCGGCCTCGCGAGCCAGCTCGGTCGCGAGCCGGAAGAGCGCCAGGACCAGGACATGATGCCGGGGCGCATGGTGGGCGTCCGGGCTCCACGCGACGAAGCCGCGCTCTTCGCCCGAATGACGGAGGCGGAAATAGAGGCTGATTCCATCCATCCCGATGACGTCCGAGTCGGTCATCCCCAACGGATCCAGGCTCGCGACTTCATCGAGGAACTGGCGTCCTCGCTCCTGGGGAATGGGCACACACTCCGCGAGGGGCAGGCTCTCGCTGGCAATCACCAGGGTGCCGTGGGTTTCGCGGAAGATCGTGGCGAGCGCGCCCTTCTCGAAGAACGAGGGGCTGAGCTCGACGCCCTGGAACGTCGCGGGACGCGGAGGCAGGTGCAGCCGGGGAACGCGCTTGTCCTCCTCCTCCACAATCACCTTGAACCCACAGGCCTCCGCCGCCGCACGGAGCTCGAGCATCTCCGGGTGCGAGAGTCTCCGCCCCGTCCACCCCGGCAGACCTCGATATTGGTCGCGCACACACTGAATCGACTCCTTCGCGTGGACGGGGAGGATCTGCCGCAGGGAGGCCGCCTCTTTCAGCGTCAGTTCGGGCCCACGCCAGGGAATCTGGACGCGCCATCCAGACGCCGTCCCAGGGGTGGGCGCACAGCAGGCAGCCGCCATGGCCTGGTCGCATCGAAGACAGGGTGTGAAGACGTTGCCACGCTCGATGGTGGAACCCCCGAAGCTCCCTCCGCAGCGGGGACAGGCCTGGCGCTCTTCCGGCTCGTCGTTCAACGCAAGCTCCACGTCGCGAGTGCGGCGGGAGGCCGGCACGGTCCCTTATGATACGTGCCGTGTCACGGGCCGTCCGCCGCCAGGCGCCTGTCCCCCCTTCGTCCCGGGTGAATGCATGCTCGTCGCTCTTGGAGTCCTCGCTGGCGCCGCCGTGCTGGTGCCCACCGCGCGCTGGTGGTTGATGCACAGGGTGGGCACGCCCCGCGCGAGCGAGCCCTTCGACGGACATGTCTACCGGGTGGGCAAGGCCGTCATCGCCGAACGGCGCTGCGAGCAGCCCCGCGCCACGGTCATCGTCATGCACGGCTTCGTGGCGGACATGCGCTACTTCACGCACCACTACCGCGAGCCCGACCTCCAGCTCATCCTGCTGACGAGCTGCGACTACCACCTGCCCATCACCGACCCTCGCGAGGAACCCGCCCCCTGGGCCAAGGTGCCTGCCGAACCGGAGGGCACCATCTCCCATGACGCCGCGGTGCTGGTGCAGGCCCTGGAGCACCTGCCCCGGACGGACGTCGTGCGCGTCCATGGACATTCGCGCGGAGGCGCCGTGGTCCTGGAGGCCGCGAAGCTGCGGCCGGACCTCTTCGAACGGGTGGAGGTCGTGCTGGAGGCGCCCGTGCTCCCGCAGGCCCGCCCCTACCGGAGCCTGACGCCCTCGCAGCTCTGGCTGCTGCCGTTCCTCATCCCGCTGTGGCGGCTCGCGCCCATCGCGAAGCACAACCGGGGCGCATGGGGGCCGCTGGAGAATGCTCGCAAGCGCGAGCTCATCATGGCCTTCCCGTTCAACCCCAAGCGGGTGGCGACGATGATGGCCAACCTGCGGGACATCGAAGCCTGGAGCCAGGCTCGCGATGCGTCCCTGTTCGGCAACCTGCGACGCGGCACGGTGCTCGTTCCGGGGAAGGACCGGGTGCTGGAATCCGCGTCCATGCGGGAGAGCGCCGGGCGCGCGAAGCCAGGGCTCGACGTGGTGGAGCTGGATGGGTGCAGCCACTTCGTCCTGTGGGACCGCCCGGATGCCATGCCCATGCTGGCGCACACACCTGAACGGTCCACCGGCGGCGATTGAGCTACGCGCTCTTGCGACGCCGCATCATCGCTTCGTACGAACGGCCCACGCCCTGGGAGAGGATGAGCAGCTCGCCCACGTCCGGCGGGGTGAACTGCTCCGCTCCGTTGTCCACGTAGAGCAGGTGGACCACCTTGCCGCGCACGAGCAGCGGCAGGATGACCGCCGTGGTGGGGAACCCGCCGCCGAGCAGTTGGTAGAACATGCCCATCGCCGCGTCGCGCTTCACCGGACCGACGTAGTGGGAGCGCAGGTCGCGCACGAGGCGGAAGGTGCTCTGGTCGCGCAGCGGCACGCCGATGCGGCGGACGCCTTCGTCGCTCACGCCCTGCCCCATGCCGTGCCAGCCGGTGACGAGGTTGCCTTGCACGGACAGCAGCAGGCACCGGCGCCACTTGCCCATCGCGAAGCGGAGCACCGTGCGGGCCACGTCCTCGCGGTCCGAGCTGCGCGCAAGCTCCGCCTGGGCCTCCGGGAACGTGAGCGGCGTGGGAGGGGGCGCCACCGGCTTCGCGGCCACGGGCGGGCTCGCGGCGGCGCCCGGCGGCATCGCGCCCGCCGCACTGGCCTGGGCCGCGACGTGCGCGGGGACACCCTGCGCACCCGCCTGAGCCGCCACCTGCGCGGGCACGCCGCGCGCTCCGGCTTGTGCCGCCAGATGCGCGGGCACCGCTTGAGCTCCGGGCTGACCTGCCACCTGCGCGGGCACTCCCGGCTGACCGGCCATGTGCGCGGGCACTCCCTGCTTCGCCGCGCCCTGACCCGCCGGACTCGCGGCGCCACGGGCCATCTGCGCGGGCACTCCCTGCGCGGGGACGGACGGAGCGATGTGCGCGGGGATGTCCACTCGCGGCGGCACGGCCGCTCCGGGACGCGCCTGCGCCGGCATCGCGGGTCGGCCCTGGGGCGGCGTGACCACGGGCGCCTCCACCACCTCCTCGCCGGTGATGATGATCTCCCCTTCCAGCACGTCCGCTTCCGCATCCGAGCCACCGCGCAGCGCCTGCGCGTAGACGGACTGGAACTCCTCCTCGCTCATCAGGTCCGGCGGCCGCTCCGCCGCCTTCGCCAGCTCCGCCGCCGCCGCGCCCTTCGCGGGCCTCGGGCGCACGGCGTTCATGTCGATGGCTCGCAGCTGCCGGAACGCCTTCGCGTGCCGCCGGAGCAGCTGGTTCATCCGGAACTCGGGGATGACCACCGGCACCACGCGCTTGCCCGTCTTGAACGCGATGGCGTCCAACGTCGTGAAGTCATGCGGGTTCAGCACCGCGACGCTCAGGCGCGTCGCGTCCGCCCGCATCGGCAGGTATTCCTTGTCGTCCGCATCGTTGGGGTTCACCAGCGCCACGGCCTTCGGGTCGGGCACCATCTCCCCGGACGCGTAGGCGCAGTTGTGAATCCGACCCAGCGCCTTGGACAGGTCCTGCTCGGACAGGAGCCCCAGCTCCACCAGGTTCGTCCCCAGCCGGCCGCCGTGGACCACCTGGGACTCCAGCGCCTCCTCCAGCCCCGCCGCCGACACGAGGCCGTCCTTCACGAGCAATTCACCCAGGCGCATGGGGCCGCTTGTAGCCATGCCCCGTCACCCTCCGCAAGCACCCGGCCGGGCACGCGCCCCTAGTCGTCTGGATGGTGGCTCAGCCCCACCCGGTTGCCCTCCGGGTCCCTGACGTAGAGCGTCCAGCGCGTCTCGTGCTCCAGCGGCACGCCCGCGCGGGCCAAGGTCTCCACCACCCCACCCCGCGCCTCGCGGGATATCCGGAACACGAGCATCAGCAGCCCCGGCGCCGCATGGCGGAACGGCACGACCTCCGGCGTTCCGTCCACCGCCTCGATGGCCAGGAAGGCGCCCCCTGGGACGCCTACCCAGATGCTCCGCAGGGTGCCGTCCTCCCGCAGGTGGCGCTTGAGTTCCGGAAAGCCCAGCAGGTCGCGATAGAACACCGTCACGCGCTCCACGTTCTTCGCTTGAATCGCCACGTGGTGGAAGCCCTGAACGTCCTTCATGGGGTTGATGGTAGGGTCTGCCGGCCCATGGCGCGACTGCTCATCGTGGAGGACAACCAGGAACTCGCCTCCCTCATCGCCACGGTCGCGGAGACCCGAGGCCATGAGGCGGTCACCGTC
Source organism: Corallococcus sp. AB032C (assembly GCF_003668935.1). Classification (NCBI taxonomy): domain Bacteria; kingdom Pseudomonadati; phylum Myxococcota; class Myxococcia; order Myxococcales; family Myxococcaceae; genus Corallococcus; species Corallococcus sp. AB032C. The sequence goes on from NZ_RAWP01000013.1 coordinate 121,523, forward strand.
TTCACGGGTGAGTCCGCGCTGGAGGCCCTGGGTCCCCACTCGCGCTTCGACGCCGCGCTGGTGGACCTGCTGCTGCCGGACATCCGCGGCAGCGAGGTGCTGGGTGCCCTGCGCGCGCACGCCATCCCCGCCATCGCCGTCAGCGGCGTGTACAAGGGCGACCGCTTCGCCCAGGAGGCCACGCGGATCCACGGCGCCTGCGCCTTCTTCGAGAAGCCCTTCGAACTGGACGGCGTGATCAACGCGCTGGAGGAGGCCGCGGGCGTGCCGCCCGTGACGCACGGAGAGCTGCTCGACGAGGTGGACCTGCTCGTCCTGGAGGAGCTGGTCCAGGAGACGCCCGCGGCGGATGAGCCCGCGCTCGAGTCCGTCCTCTCCCCGTCCGAGCCCGCCGAACCCGCGCCCCCGGAAGAGCCCGCCGGCGTGTCGGAGGCCCTGCCCCTGCCCTTCGCGCAGCGTGGCGCCGTGTGGACGGAGGCCGCGCCCGCGCCCGTGCGTCAGCGGCGTCAGTTGCCGGAGTGGTCGCTCGGCGGAGACCTGGCGCACACGTCGGTGCCGCGCCTGCTCAACGCCTATTACGAAGCGCGCCACCACGGCGAGCTGAAGCTGCGCCAGGGCACGGTGCTCAAGGTCGTCTACTTCGAGGCGGGCCGCGTGGTGTACGCCGCGTCCAACCTGGCCCCGGAGCGCTTCGGCCGCTTCTGCCTGCGCAAGGGCGCGCTCACGGAGGCGCAGCTCGCGGAGGCCGCGGGCTACGCGCGCGAGCACTCGCTGCGCACCGGCGACGCCCTGCTCAAGCGCGGCCTGCTCTCCCCCAAGCAGCGCCGTCAGCTGCTGGAGGAGCAGGTGAAGGACATCCTCTGGTCCACCTTCGCGTGGACGGAGGGCGGCTACGGCTTCAGCCCCATGCGGCCGCAGCGCGCGGACCTGGTGCCGCTGTCGCTCTTCCCAGGCGACCTCATCCTTGAAGGCGTCACGCGCACGGAGACGCTGGTGGCGCTGCGCCAGCGCATGGCGCCCGGGCGCCGCCTGTTCCCCACGGCGGATCCCCCCTACGGCCTGCACGAGCTGAAGCTGGCGGGGCCCCAGGCGATGCTGCTCGCGTTCGCGGACGGCACGAAGACGGTGGAGGACCTGCTCGCCCTCACGGACCTGTCCGAGCGCGAGGCCCTGGCCACCCTGCGCGGCCTGGAGCTGTCCGGCGTGCTGGAGGAGCGTCAGCAGACGCCCAACCGCCGCCAGCGCATCAGCTTCGGGCTCTGACGCCCCGCCGGCGCCGCGCGGCCCACGCCAGCGCGCCCAGCCCGAACGCCGTCACGCCCGAGCCACCGCCGGAGCAGCCGCAGCCCGACATGGAGGGAGGCGGAGGCTCCGTGTGCGACACGACGACCTCGCGCAGCGACGCCGTGCCCGAGAACTTCGGCGGATCCAGGAGCGCCGTGCGCACCACGTAGGTGAGCGTCGCGGTCGAGCCCGCGGTCAGCGGCACCGGATCCACCGCGAAGTGCTGCGCGGACGCGTCCGCCGGCGTCACCGGCCGGCCATTCAACGTCACGCTCTGGGGCACCACCTGCGCGCCGGTGACGGTCTCCTGGTAGCGGATGGAGCTCACGTCGCAGGCAGTGTCGTTGCGCAGCGTCACCGTGACGCCCACCTGGCCGGAGTTGACGCCCTCGCCCGTCTCCGTGCGCCGCTCCACCGTCACGAAGGGCCGCGCGCCAATGCGCACCGCTTGCTCGCGCTCCGCCCCGCTGGCGCCCTCGCCCTCGGCCGACACCTTCAGGGTGACGAACTCGCCCACCAGGGACTCCAGCTGCGTGTCCACCGTGGCCAGCGACGCCCAGTCATCCTGGGTGACGGGCGGCGCCAGCTCCGGTCCTCCGGCAGGGTCCCACTTCAGTTTCACCGCCGAGCAGGCTCCCTCCGGAATCGTCTGGCGCAGCGTGCCCCGGGCGCCCTCGCCGCAGGTGGCGATGAGCTCACCGCTCAGCTCGCCCAGCACCACCTCGCGCGCCGGCCGGAAGAATTCCGTCGTCGCCTCCGGCGCCATGACGCCGCCATCGGGCAGGGTCTCATGCACGCGCGCGCGCACGGTGTAGTTGCCGCTGCCGCACGTGGGGGGCAGGTCCAGCGCGAAGTCGCCTCCGCCTCCGGTGGCCGTCCACGTGTCGAACACCTTCTTGGGGTCGTCCCGGTCCTCGAGCGTCACCACCGTGGAGAGGAAACGCATGCCCGTGCAGTTGAGTGGCTGCTTGCCCGTCAAGGACACGTGGCCGCGCAGCATGCGCTCCTCCGCCGGGTCCAGCGTCACCAGGGTATTCATCGATTCCAGGGGCAGCCAGCGCGGCTTCACCGTGATTTCCACGTCGGCCGTGGGGCTGTCGAGGACGAAGCCCTCCACGGTGATGCGATTGAAGGCACGCAGCTTCAGCTTCAAGGCCTCCACGCACGTCGCCCCGTCAAGCAGCACGGAGTTGCCCTCGACGGGTTCCTGGTCCACGGGATGCAGGTCGTCCCTCTGGACGGCCGTCACCGTCGCGCCCGAGGGCTTCTCCAGGACCGACCAGAACGTCGACACCGGCGGCAGTCCTGGCGTTCCGGGAGAGCCTCCGCACACGTGGGTTGCCTGGGGAAGCAAAGCCGTTCCGGAGAGGGCTTCACGCGAGGAGGTGGTAAACGGGACCACAGGGGGGCCCCAGGGGTGGAGCCGCACCGTGACGGTCGAGGGCGGGGAGTCCCAGGTTCCGTCATTCGCCGTCACCGCGTAGGTGAATTTGGCCGTGCCCGGCTTGCAGCGGTCCTCCCGGGTGGAAGGAGGCGTGAACGTGGCCACGCCCGCGTCCACCGCGAGCCCGGGTGCCCCGGGGGGCGCTGTCCACGTGTACTTGAAGGGCGCGCAGCCGGTGGAGCCCGGCGTGGCGGTGAAGGTGCCGGAAGGCCCTCCCACGAAGAAGTCGTTGCCCTCCACCGCGTCGACGGTCACCTGGGGCGCGCCAGGCTTGACGGTGTGGTTCACCACCAGCTTCACCGCCTTCCGCGTGTCGTGCGCGCGCAGACCGTCGGAGGCCACCACGTCCAGCCAGGACGTCTCGGACGCACAGATGCCCGAAGGCGCGGTGAGCTTCAGCTTGAGCCCGTTGTCTTCGCGCGAGTCGAGCGGCCCCTGCTCGACAATGAGCCGACTGCCCGGCGCACGCACCGTGGCCGACAGCCGCACCGCGTCCCCGTCCGGGTCGCGCAGCTTGAGCTCCACGTCCTCTGTCTTGCCCTCGTCCACGGAGAGGGTGTCACGCAGCTCGCTCACGTTGGGCGGGCTCGCGTTCTCGTAGATGAGGACGTTCCGCGTGGGCTCGCCGAGGATGGCGACGCAGTAGGACGCGTCCGCGCAAGCCAGCTGCACCGCGGCCTGGGTGATACCCGTGGGCAGCTGCGTGTTCTGTCTCCAGAGCGTGCCTGGGAGCGCGGGCGGAACCACCGGCTCCGCGCTGTACGCCGCCACCTTGCCGTCCTGCTTGAGGAACAGCAGCCCGAAGCCCGTCCCCGCGCTGGAGCCGCTCGCCGTGTCGAACGCGAGCGCGTCGACGTCGGACACACCGGGCGCCAGCGGAATGGACTCGAATGGGACGATGGAGCCGCCCAGGGTCCCGCGGAAGAGGCCCGTATCGTTGCCGAAGAACGCGAGCGGCTGGTCCGGCGTCGTGCCCGGCAGCAGCGCCACGCTACGGGCCCCTTTCGGCGGGAAGATGCCCGTGGCCAGGAAGTAGAGCTCGGTTGTGCCCCGGTACCAGAGAAAGGCGGCGGTATTCGAGGGCTGGGCCACGGCGAACAGCGCCTGCGGCTGACCATCCGCCTGCGGGGGCAGCACCGCGAGCGGCGGCTGGGCGCTCAGGCCCGGCACCGAAGGCGTCAGGCCGCCCCACTCGGCCGAGCCCTCTTTCGGGAGGAGCGAGGTCCGGAACTGCGGTACGTGCAGCGGCGGCTCGTCGGCGACGGCGTAACCCACGCCCCCGTCCGCCGTCGCCGTAACGCGCGCGGCCTTCACCACGTACTCGTTGCCGTCATCGGGGAACAGGTGCTTGCCGTCATCCGCGAGCGAGCAACCGCCCACGCTCTGGAGCGTCCCGTCCAGACGGATGCCCACGACGCAGGCGGTGCCGCGCAGGAAGCTGCCCGCCATGCCCACGTTCAGGGTCGTCACGACGCCGTCGCGCGACACATACAGCTGGCCGTCGGTCGCCACGGCGAAGAAGCCGGGCCGGAAGACGGTCACGTCCTTCGGGGTTCCCCCCTGGGTTTCGATGTGGGTCCACTCGGCGCGAGCCACGCCCGCGCACAACCCCAGTCCCAGGATGAGCCACCCGAATCGCACGTTCGTCATCCCTCTGCCCGGCGCCTACCAGGCCACTTCCGCCCGGAGATAGAGGCGATCCGGAGCATCCTCCGATTCGGCCTCCAGACCCAAGCCGCTGAACCCCAGGACCGTGTACCCCAGGGCCACCCGCAGGCGCTCGTCCAGCCGGTAAGCGACCTCTGGCCGGAGCGCCGTCAGGCCCTGATCGTCCGCCGCCGAGGTACGCCGGGCGGCCTCCACCGCGACCTCCAGTCCGCCCAGCAGCCGCACCGAGGGCCGCAGCGTGCCCGTCCACACCCAGCGCGAGGACTCGCCCAGGCTGGAGCGTCCGACGTGCAGGCCGGACGCCACGGAGAGCCGCTCGCCCAGCCGCACCGCCGGCATCAGCGACACCGTCTGGAGCATCCGGTCTCCGAACGCGAAGCGGGCGCCCGGGGACAGCTCGCGTGAGAGACCGTAGCGGGCCACCACCAGCCAGGGGCCGGGCCGCCAGACGAGCGCCGCGAACCCTTGCGCGAACCGGGCCTCCAGCCCTTCCTGTCCCGCGGTGTGCGCGAAGTCCAACCGTCCGGAGGCCGTCACGTCCTTCATCAACTGGCCTTCCGCGGCCAGCGCCAGCACCACCTGGGTGCGGTCCACCGGGCCAGAGGCGCCACGCACGGGCGTGCCCTCTTCATGGCGCAGCTCGGCGCGCACGTCCGCGCGGAAGCGCTCGCGCAACCACTGCGCGGACACGCTGGCCACGTCGCGCGTGAGGTCGCTCTGGATGTCCAGCGGGCTGCGCACGCCGCGCTCGTAGCGGGCACCCGCGCTGAAGCCGCTCTGTCCCGCCGCCCACTGGAAGCCCACGGCGCGCGCCCGCCGCATCGAAATGGCGTCGTGCGCGCTCACGTCCTCCACGAACAAGGTGGTGCCATCTCCGACCTCCGTGCGAGCGCCCGTCACCGCGCGGCCCGCGCCAAAGTCCGGCCCGTCCACGTCCACGGAGTAGCCGCCGTAGTAGGTCTCGCGGCCGCGCTGGACGCGCGCATCCAGCCAGGCCTGGGGGCCCAGCTCCGGGCCCCAGCCGGCCTTCACGCCCACGGCGGCGTCGTCGTCCAGTTGCACCTCCACGCCCGCGGAGGTGAACGTGTCGTTCATGCGGCCCAGGCCTTCGCCGCGCTCGATCAGCCGCTGCCGGTGCGCCGCGGACACGGTGAGGCGGGACGTCAGCACACGGGACACCGATACGCCCAGGGACGTCCGGCCGCCTTCGAGCGCGGGGCCCTCGCCGGGCACCTCCGTGGCACGCAGCCAGCTGTCGCGCAGCTCCAGGCGCACGCTTCCGTCGTAGCGCTCATAGGCCACGGCGGCGCCCAGCGTGCGGGCACCGAAGGGCGTGTTTTCGAAAGGCAGGCGCGGATCCGCGGAGCGCCGCTCGTCGCCCAGGAGCGTGATCGCCACCGGGCCCACGGGCTGCGTGGCGCGCAGGGACAGCTGCCGGAAGCGGGCCGCGTCCAGGTGCTCGCCGTCGGAGAAGCCTCTCGAGCGCTCGCGCCACGCGGCGTCCACGGAGCCCCCCTTCCCGGGGCCCAGCACGCCGGGGCCACTCACGCGCAGGGTCACCGCGCCGCCATGGTCGTCCAGCGTGCCCACCGGGCGGAGGAAGGACAGGCCGCCGTCGTCCGACACGCCGAAGACGGTGGGCTCCACCGCGATGCCCCGGCTGCTCGCGGCCTCGGCGAGGAGCGAGTATCCCCACAGCTTCGTCTGTCCCCGCCCCGACAGGAGCTGGAAGGGGGCTCCCAGCCGGCGCTCGCGCACGGCGGCCAGGGCGACGGTGGAGTCGCGCCAGCGCGCCCAGGCTTCGCCGCCCACCGAGTCGCGCGGATCCCCCGTGTGCAGCACGGCGTAGTCCACGACGAGCACCGGCGCCGGCGTCTCGGTGAGCGCGTCCGTGCGCAGGAGCGACGCGCCGATGAGGAACGACAGCGGGCGCGCGAGGAGGATGCGGCCCGCCAGGTAATCGATTTCGTAGTCGCGGCCCCGGATGAGGTGCTGTTCGCCCAGCGGCAGGCCGGTGACGCCGTCGCGCACCTCCACGCGAACCAGCTCGGAGCCCTCCGCCACGATGCCGCCGCCCAGGTAGTAGAGGCTGCCGCCCGTGGCAGTCAGCTCCTCGTGCGCGGGCGTCGCGGCCAGGCCACGCGTGGGATCCACGAGCCCGCCAGCGAAGGCGTCCAGCCCCACGCTCACGGGGCCCAGTTGCTCGCGCAGCTCCGCGTAGGGACCGAAGAGGGGGCGGTGGTAGCGGCCCACCTCGCGGTCCTGCAGGAGCGCGCGGTAGGTGCCGAAACCCGCTCGGCCGTACTGCTCGTGCCGCGCTTCCAGGCGCAGGCGTCCCTCCGCGGGGTTGGGCGTGAGAGACACGGAATTATCGCCCCACTCCGCCGGAGCGAGGTCGGGGTCGGGCCAGCGGTCGAAGCGCTCGGGCCTGCGGGGACGCAGCCAGTCCGCGAGCGGCGCGTCGTCCAGCTGGCGCAGGTCGGTGTCGGTGAGGTCCAGCTCGCCCACCACCTGCACGGGCCCCAGCTGGACTTCACCATGGACGGCACCGCGTCCCCGCAACCGGAAGCCACCGCCGGCCGGCGCGATGCTGGCCTCCACGTCGAGCAGGCCCACGACGAAGGGTCGGGCGCGCGCTTCGACGGTCACCGTCACGGCGCTCCAGGACCGCTGCGGAGGGGCCAGCGAGATGGGGACGGTGTTGCGTCCCGGCACGAGCCGTACGGGCAGGCGGACCTCGCCGTCGGGGCCCGCGATGAGCTGGGTGTCAGGGGTCGTCACCTGGGTACCGGGGGCGACCTCCAGACGCAGGAAGGTGTCTCCCGTGGGCAAGGACATGTCCGGGGACAGCCCGCGCAGGGCGCCCAGGCGCACCTTCGCGTGAGGGATGACGATCCAGCCGTGCTCACCGCGCCGAACCACGTCGAAGGATTGCTGGGCGAACTCCACCGCGCCGCCTGACAAGGTGGTGGTGATGGCGATGACGTTCGAGCCCGGCGTCATCAGCACGGTCGCGAGCCACGCGCCGGAGTCCTCCACGGTGGCATCCACGTCGCCCGCGCGGACCCGGTCTCCGGGAGAGGCCTGGCCGGTGATGAGGAAGCGCAGCTTCCCGTTGTCCGCGGCGCGCGCTTCCGGGGGACGGCTCTGCTCGGAGGTGGGGGC
>NZ_RAWP01000140.1:0-21716 GCF_003668935.1 Corallococcus sp. AB032C
CTCCCGAGGGCGGGGAGGGGCGAGACGGCCTCCAGGAGACCAGGCGGGCGTCCCCAGGAAGCGGGTGCCCCCGGGCGGGCAGGCTGGGTATAAGGCCCGTCCAATGGCCGTCCGCTTCGAACTCCTGAATACCGACCCCACCGGCGCCCGCACGGGCATCCTCCACACCCGCAAGGGGTCCTTCCCCACGCCGATGTTCATGCCGGTGGCCACCCACGCCGGCTTCCGCCACCTCGCCATGGAAGAGGTGAAGGAGACGGGGGCCAAGGTCCTCCTCGCCAACACCTACCACCTGATGCTCCGGCCCGGCCCGGAGGTGTTCGAGCGCTTCGGCGGCATCCACCCCTTCATGGGCTGGGACGGCGCCGTGCTGACGGACTCGGGCGGGTTCCAAATCTTCTCCCTGCCGGAGGACCGGCTCATCACGGAGAAGGGCGCGCACTTCCGCAGCTTCTACGACAACAGCCGCCGGCTCCTCAGCCCCGAGTCCAGCATCGCCATGCAGCAGGCGATCAACTCGGAGATCATGATGGTGCTGGACGTGTGCATCGACTCGCGCACGGACGAGGCCGGCACCCGCGAGGCCATGGAGCGCACCCACCGCTGGGCCGTGCGCAGCCTCGCCGCGAAGGAGTCGAAGCCCACGGGCCAGGCGCTGTTCGGCATCGTCCAGGGCGGCGTCCACCCGGCCTTGCGCGATGAGAGCGCCGCGTTCCTCACCCAGCTGCCCTTCGACGGGTTCGCCATCGGCGGTCTGGCCGTGGGCGAGACGAAGGTGGAGCGCGACACGATGACCGAGCGCGCCACCGCGTCCCTGCCGCAGGACAAGCCTCGCTACCTGATGGGCGTGGGCACGCCCACGGACCTGCTGGAGGCCGTGCTGCGCGGCGTGGACATGTTCGACTGCATCATCCCCACCAAGATGGCGCAGCAGGGCTACGCGTACACGTTCCAGGGGCTGGTGCGCATCACCCGCACCGTGTACCAGTTGGATGACGGGCCGCTCGACCCCGAGTGCGACTGCTACGTGTGCAAGCGCTACACGCGCGGCTACCTGCAGCACCTGATGCGCGGCAAGCACCACCTGGGCTCGCGCTTCCTGTCCGTGCACAACGTGCGGCACTACCAGCGGCTGATGGAGCGCGTGCGCGAGGGCATCCTGCGCAACGGCTACGCGCAGACGTACCGCGAATTGAAGGCAGCCATCGCCACGCCCAAGGACCTCAAGGACGAGGCCCTGGCCAGCGCCGCGACGCTGAAGGACGTGGGCTGAAGTCCGGGCGGGTGGCCCTCCGCCCGCCCTCCGGCCGGGTTGTGACGGGCCGCACGCGGGCGGCGGTGCGGCGGGACGTGGCGGGTTAGCCTGCGGTGCTACCTGCCGCATGGACCCGCGCGTCGCCACCCTCCTGAGTCACGTCCGCTCGAGCGCGGAGAACCGGCCCGGCGTGTACCGGTTCTTCGGTCCCGCCGGGGAGCTGCTCTACGTGGGCAAGTCCGTGCGGGTGCGCACGCGGCTCCTGTCGTACTTCCGCGCGGACGAGGGCGAGAAGGCCTGGGAGATCGTCGCCCAGGCGCACCAGGTGGAGTGGGAGTACACGGCCAGCGAATTCGCGGCGCTGCTCCATGAGTTCCGGCTGATCAAGAGCCACCGGCCCCTCTACAACGTGGAGCACAAGCGCGACCGCGCGCACTGCTTCCTCCAGCTCACGCGCGAGGCCGTGCCCCGGCTGCGCGTGGTGGGCCAGCCCGGCGGCGGCGGGCGCGCGGAGTACTTCGGGCCCTTCCACGGCCGGCACACCATGGCGGACGTGGTTCGCGCGGTGAACGACCTGCTGGAGCTGCGCGACTGCCCGTCCGAGACGCCCATGCGGCTGGCGGATCAGATCCAGCTCTTCCCCCTGAAGGACGACCCGCGGTGCATGCGCGGGCAGACGGCGCGGTGCCTGTCGCCGTGCGCGGGCGGGTGCACGACGGCGGAGTACCTGGCGCAGGTCGCGCTGGCTCGGGCGTTCCTCAACGGCGAGTCGGACCGGCCGCTGATCATCCTGCGCGAGCGCATGGCGATGGCGGCGCGGCGGCTCCAGTTCGAATACGCGGCGGAGCTGAGGGATCGCGCGGAGCGGCTGGAGAACGTGCAGGCGTGGATCGTCGAGCTGGGGCGCACGCTGCGGCGGCTGTCGCTGGTCTACACGGTGCGTGGGCACGGCGGGGAGGACCGCACGTATGTGCTGCGGCGGGGGCGGATCCGCGCGGAGGTGCCCACGCCCCGGACGCCGGAGGAGCAGGCTGCGCTGGACGCACGCGTGCGGGACATCTTCGACGTGCCGGAGCCAGAGGCGATTGGCCTCCGCGCTCAGGAGGCCCAGGAGGTGATGCTCGTCGCGAAGTGGTTCCGCCTGCACCCGGCGGAGCTGGATGCGACGGTGCCTGCCCCCGTGCGGGCCGGGAGCGATGAGCCCTTCGAGGAGGCCGCGGCGGCGCGGGCCGCGCTCGCTCGCACGCTGGAGCGCACCGTGGAGGGACCGGACGAACCGGAGCCTGACGTCGCCTCCGAGCCGGTGGGGTGATGACGCCGGACATCACCCCGCGCACGGCTGTCATCAGCGGCGCGGGCCTTCGTTGACGAGGACTGGCCCACGGGCCTTGGAAACACAGGGGTTTGGCGTTCACCCCAGGGAGCACGAGCGCTGGCACACGCCGTGCTCATGGGACAGGCATCCCCGCTGTTTCCACGAGGCCCTGTCCCATGGCGATCTCCTCTCTCTCTCGTCCGTCCTCCAGCCCGTGCGCGAAGGTGTCCCCCGAAGCCGCGCAGGCCCCGAGGAATGTCGTGGTGAAGGTCGTCAACGCCGACGGCTCTCCCGTGAAGACGGTGGACTCCGCGAAGCAGCCCCAGGAGTTCGCCAAGCTGCTGAAGGAGCTGGGTCTGACGAAGGAGTCCCTGCTGAAGGGCGAGGGCGCGAAGGCCCAGGGCCCGAAGCCCACCGGCTCGCAGAGCTTCCAGCAGAACTGGCAGCGAGACAGCTTCGAGCCTTCCAAGGCCCAGGCCCAGAAGCCCCAGCCCACTCCGGCCCCGACTCCCGCTCCCGCGCAGGGTGCGAAGGGCCCGTCCTCCGGCAAGAGCGCGGATCAGGTGGCCCAGGACATCGCGAAGGAGGCCACGTCCTGGAAGTACGACTACTCGGGCGGCAAGACGTGGGATGCCGCCATGAAGAACGCCAGCAACTTCGACGCGTCCAAGTCCGGCGTCTGCGTGGACATGGCCATCGAGGCCGAGCAGCGCTTCGAGCAGGCCGGCGTGGACGCGCGCGTCGTCTTCGGCAATACGGACCGGGGCGCCCACGCGTGGGTGGAGTTCAAGGACGACAAGGGCCAGTTCCAGGCCTTCGACCCCACCGCCGCGGCCTGCACCAAGAAGGCCGACGACGCCATCACCCCGTATGACGGCACCTCCTACAAGTACCAGGGCATCACCGAGACCCACCAGGCCGTGGGCTGAAGTCCTCCGCTTCAGTTCAAGTCTTGCTCGGTTCCGGGCCGCAATGACAGTGCGCTACCGGAGGTTCCGGATGACGCGACAGGGATTGCCGGCGGCGAAGACATACGGAGGAATGTCCCGCGTCACCACGCTGCCCGCGCCGATGGTGGTTCCCTCGCCGATGGTGACGCCCGGGCAGATGATGGAGCCGCCGCCAATCCACACCTTCGAACCGATGGTGATGGCGCGGCCCAGCTCCGGGCCCTTGATGCGCTCATCCGGGTCCAGGGGATGCGTGGCCGCGTACACCTGCACGCCCGGGCCGAAGGACACGTCGTCGCCAATCGTCACCGTGTTGCAGTCCAGGATGACGCACTGGAAGTTCATGAAGACGCGCTCGCCCAGCCGGATGTGCTCGCCGTAGTCGCAGAGGAATGGCGGTTCGATCCACGTTCCGGCGCCCACCTTGCCCAGCAACTCGGTGAGCAGGCTTTCACGCAGCGGCAGCTCGTCCTCGGTGGACTGGTTGTAGGCGCGCAGGAGCTTGCGGGCGCGGCCCCGCTCGGCCACCAGCTGCGGGTCGACGGCGCTGTACAGCTCGCCCGCGAGCATCTTCTCTTTCTCCGTTCGTGCCATGCCCGGAAGGGTACTCATCCATTGCCCGGATGGTGAACAGCCCGTGTGGTGGCGGGTGACACTGGACGGCCCGGACAGCGAGGATGCCAGCCATGAGGATTGAGCGGGTCGAGGAGACGCTGGAGCGCATCCGTCGCGAGGTGGAGCGGACGCCGGATGGCGTGCTGGCCTTCGATGGGGACGGCACGCTGTGGAGCGGGGACGTGGGGGATGACCTGTTCATGGCCCTGCTGGAGCACGGCGGCGTGCGCCCCGAGGCCCGCGTGGCGCTGGAGCAGCTGGGGGCCCTCCATGGCGTGGAGTCGCATCCGGACGCGGTGACGCTGGCGCACGCGCTGTTCAAGGCGTTCGAGGCCGGGCGGCTGCCGGAGAAGGACACCTACGAGATGATGGCGTGGATCTTCGCCGGCTGGCACGAGGAGGAGATGCGCGGCTTCGCCCTCGACGTGGTGGCAAGGCGAGGCGTTGCCGGCCGCGTCCATCCGGAGGCCCGCCGCGTGGTGGAGTGGGCGCGGGGGCAGGGCGTGGACTGCTACGTGGTCAGCGCATCGCCGCGCGCGGTGGTGGAGGCCGCGGTGCGCGAGGTGGGCATCACGCCTGACTTCGTGGTGGCGTGCACGCCGAAGGAAGAGGGCGGACGGCTGCTGACGTCTGTCTTCGAGCCCGTGCCCTACGGCCCCGGCAAGGTGAACAGCCTGCGGCTGAGGACGAACCGGCCGCTCTACGCAGCCTTCGGCGACAACGTGTTCGACCTGGAGCTGCTCGCGGCCTCCCGCGTCCCGGTGGCCATCCGGCCCAAGGCGCGGCTGCGCGACCGTGCGGCGGAGCTGCCCGCGCTGGTGCAGCTGCACCCCGAAGAGGCCTGACGCAAAACGGGCGTGGAGGAGGCCTCCACGCCCGTCTTGCTGAAACATCCATGCGCCGCTTCGTGGGTGACCACGAAGCGGCATCACGTTGACGCGGTCAGCTCCCCGTGACGGGGACGAACTCCACGCGGCGGTTCGCGCTGCGGCCTTCCGGCGTCTCGTTGGACACGCGCGGACGGTCGGGGCCGAAGCCCTTCGCCTCCAGCCGCGAGCCCGCGATGCCCTTCTGGATGAGGTATGCGCGCACGCGGCTCGCGCGCTGCTGGCTCAGCGTGCGGTTGGCCTCCTCCGGACCGCTGTTGTCCGTGTGGCCTTCAATCCGGACGTTCAGCTTCGGGTTCGCCTTCAGGTAGGCCGCGATGTCATCCAGCTGCCGCTGCTCGTTCTCCTGGAACTCCGACTGGTTCACCGGGAACTGGACGATGTGCTCCAGCGGCGACGTCGTCTCCGCGGGCTTCTCCTCGGGAGGCGGCTGGGGCTTGGGCTGTTCCTTCGCGGGGCAGCCACGCTCGGAAGCGGGGCCGGCCTCGTTCGGGCAGGCGTCGTCCTTATCCGGCACGCCGTCGCCATCCGTGTCCTTCACCGGGCAGCCACGCTCGGAGGCGGGACCGGCCTGGTTCGGACAGGCATCGTCCTTGTCCGGCACGCCGTCGCCATCCGAGTCCTTCACCGGGCAGCCACGCTCGGACGCGGGGCCGGCCTCGTTCGGGCATTGGTCCTCGCGGTCCACCACGCCGTCGCCGTCCGTGTCCTTGTCCGGGCAGCCGTTGTTCTCCACGGAGCCGGCCTCCAGCGGGCAGCGGTCGTCCTTGTTGGCCACGCCGTCGCCGTCGTCGTCCTCGTTCGGGCACTGCTCCGGCGTGTGGCTGCGGCCGGTGCGGCACCGGTCCACGGGCTCGGGCTCGTTCGCGTACGCGATGCCCGCGGCCAGCCGGAACGACGGCGTGCCCGGGATGTCCGTGAAGCCGTGCCCGCCAATCGCGAACGCCTCGAAGCCCGCGCCCACCGGCAGCCGCACGCCGCCCAACAACTCCAGCGCCAGGTCCGACTCCACGAGCGACTCGGCGGCCTGGAGCGCGATTTCGGCGCGCAGCCCCTTGCCGCGCGTGGCCACCACCACGCCCTGCTCCAGCTCCGTGCCCACGTCGCGGCCCGGCTCGACCTCCTTGGAGCGGATCCGGATGCCCGCGTTGGCACCCAGCACCACGGGGCCCACCTCGCGGCTGATGGAAACGCGGGGCGCGAACTGGAACCCGGCCCAGCCCGCCTGACGGCCGAACGCGTCCGCCGTGCCTCCCGGCAGCCCGATGTCCAAGCCCAGGCCCAGGAACACCGGCGCGCCTTCCTCGCGCCGCAGCAGCTCGTAGCGCACGCCCAGCTCCGGCGTGCCCAGGCCGAACGAGTCCGGCTCGCTCACGCCCACCAGCTGCTCCGCGCCGTGACCGCCCTGCGCGATGATGACGGGCAGCTTCGCGGAGAACTCCAACCGGTCCACCGGCGACCACGCGCCGGCCAGCCAGCCCGCGGTGCGGTAGTGGAGGATGGAGCGCTCCAGTCCGTCACTGCCCTGGAGCAGGAGGATGCCGCGCTCGTAGTTGACCATGAGGAGCAGGCGGTAGCCGCCCTCGGGGAGCACGCGGCCGGTGTCCACCAGCATCGAGTCCGTCGCCGCGGGCGTGAAGCGCAGGCGCTCCAGGTCCAGCGGGACGAGCGGGCTCGTGGTGGTCTGCCCGAACGCGGCGGGGGTGACGGCGGTGGCCAGCAGCGCGGCCAGCGCCCAGCTCTGAGCCTTCGTACGCAAGGGGAGGTCCATTCGAGAAAAGAGGGAGCGCATGTCTCAGTTCCCCCGGGCCGGGTTCTGACGGCGACGCGACGAGCCCCAGGCCGCCAGGGCGGCGAGGAGCGCCAGCGCGGACGTGGTGCCACCGGTGCTGTTGCAGCCACCGCCAGCGATCTCCACGACCTGCGCCTGGACCCGGACCTGGAACGTGCACTGCGCGGTGTTGCCCGCCGCATCCGTGGCGGTGACGGTGACCTGCGTGGCTCCCGCCGGGAACTCACTGCCCGACGCGGGCGAGGACGTCACGGTCGGATTGGCCGTCACCGCGTCCGTGGCCGTGGGTGTGAACGTCACCTGCGTGTTCGGCGCCACGGTGATGTCCGCGGGGCAGGTGAGGGTGGGCGCCGTGGTGTCCTGTACCGTCACCTGGAAAGTACAGGTGAGGCCGGTGGAGGTCGCGGTGACCGTCGTGGTGCCAATCGGGAACAGCGCGCCCGACGGCTGCGAGTAGCTCACCGGGAGTCCTCCCGCCGGCTCCAGCACGGCGGGGTCGTAGGTCACCAGCGCGCCGTCCGGATCCGTCGCCTCCACGGTGAGGTTCGTGGGGCAGGTGAGGGTGGGGGGGACCGTGTCCTCCGTCACGTTGAGGGTCACGGTCGCGATGTTGCTGTCGTCGGCGCAGTCACGGACCCGGTAGGTGAAGCTGTCCGTGCCCACGAAGCCGGGGTTGGGGGTGTACTCGAGCGTCCCCTGCGCGCTGGTGCCGAGCGTGCCGTGCTGCGGCTGGGTGACCGCGGTCCAGCTCAACACCTGGCCGGGGTCCGGATCCGTGCCGGCCAGGGCGATCGCCGTGACAGTGTCCTTCGGTACGACGACCGTCTGGTCCGCCGCCGTCGGAGGACGGTTGGCGACGACGGTCACCATCCGCCCGCCAGAGATGGCGTTGGCGAAGACAGTCAGCCCGTAGGTGCCCACCGGCACGTCCGCGGGGACGGTCACCGTCGCGCGCGTGGCCGAGGTGTTGCTGGAGGAAAGCGTCCAGAGACGCCCGCCCTCCGCGGCGCGGAACCGCACCAGGGGGAAGTCGGTGGAGGAGTCCGCGTAGTTGCCGCTGCTGCCGCCGGAGATGCCCCGGAACAGCATGCCCTCCAGGACGGTGGGGCAGGCCGCGACGAGGGTCACCGGATTCGTCACCGTGGGCCGCCACGCGGGCTGGGCGCCGTTCTCGTTGAAGAGCTCCGCGTCGGGCGCGCCCACGCCTCCCACGAGGAGGGCCTCGCCTGAAGGCAGGGCGGTGGAGATCAGCCCTCCGCGCGTGGTGGGGTCCGCGACGGTCGTGAAGATGCGCAGCTGAGGATCGAAGATCTCCGCGGTGTCGACGTACGCGCCCAGGTCGGTCAGGCCGCCCGCGATCAGGACCTTGCCGGAGGGCAGCAGTGTGGCGGTGTGGTGATAGCGCGACTGCGAGAGCGAGCCCACCGGAGTCCAGGTGTTCGTGGCGGGGTCGTACAGCTCCGCGGACGTGAGGTACGTGAGGCCCACGAGTCCTCCCGCCGCCAGCACCTGGCCCGAGGGCAGCAGCGTCAGCGTCAGCTCGTCCCGGATACCATTGAGGTTCGCCGCGGGGGCCCAGGTGTTCGTGGCGGGGTCGTACAGCTCCGCCGAAGCCGTCTCCACGCCGGTGTTGTCATGGCCGCCAGCGACGAGCACCCTGCCGTCGTGGAGCAGCACCGCGCCATGGCTTGCACGCGCGACAGTGGGAGGCGCCGCCGCGCTCCAGGTGTTGGCGTCGGGCGAGTAGATCTCCGCGGAGGCGAGCACCGCGGCGTTGCGCTGGCCACCGGACACGAACACCCGGCCATCCGGAAGGAGCGTGGCGGAGTGGAGGTGCCTCGTGCCGAGGAGGTCGGCGGTGGGCAGCCAGGTTCCGGTGGTGGAGTCGTAGCGTTGGGCGGAGGCCGTCGAGACGCCCGCGTTGCGGCCACCGGCGACCAGCACCTGGCCGGAGCGCAGGACGGTCGCGGTCGCGCGCTCGCGGGGCACGGCGAGCGCGGGCGCGGCGCTCCAGCTGTTGCTCGCGCGGTCATACACCTCCACCGTCGCCGAGGAACTGACGCCACGGCCTCCCGCGACGAGCACCTGGCCGCCAGGCAGCAGCGCCACCACGGGATCCGTCCGGGGCGTGCCCATGGCGCCGGCCGGGGACCACTGGCTCGCGGCGGGGTCGTAGACCTCCGTCTGCGCGAAGAACGTCGTGCCGGGGAGCTGGGCGAACCCGCCGGTGACGAACACCTTGCCCGAGGGCAGCAGCGTCGCGGTGTGGTTCTCGCGGGCGATGTTCATCGTGCCCGCGGCGGTCCAGGTGCCGGTGGCGGGGTCGTAGATCTCCGATTCGATCTGCGCCACCCTGGAAGTGTTGGAACCGCCGGTGACGAGGACGCGGCCATTGGGCAGCAACGTGGCCATGTGGCTGGCGCGCGGGAACGCGAGGCTGCCGGTCGCGGTCCAGGTGTTGGCGGCCGGGTCGTAGAGCTCCGACTGGGCCGTGACACCGCTCGCGGCGGTACCACCCGCGAGGAGCACGCGGCCGTCGGGAAGCAGGGTGCTGGTGGAGTAGTGGCGGGCCACCAGCGGGGGCGCGGCGGCGGACCAGGTGCCGGTGGCCGGATCGTAGAGGTCGGCGCCGGGCACCTCGCCGCTTCCGCTGAATCCGCTCACCGCGAGCACCCGCCCGTCACGCAGCCGCGTCGACATGTGCGCGCTGCGGCCCGCGGTCATGGCGCCCGTGGCGGTGAAGGTGTTGGTCGCGGGGTCGTAGAGTTCCGCGGTCGTGAGCCGGACGCCGCCACCGCCGGTGCCGCCCGCGATCAGGACCTGTCCCGTGGCCAGCAGCGTGGCCGTGGCGAAGCTGCGGGTCGTGGACATGTTGCCCGTGGGGGCCCAGGTGTTGGCGACGGGATCATAGAGGCGTCCCCCCTGCGAGCCATCGGTCAGCACCAGCACCCGGCCCGTGGGTAGGAGCACGGCCAGGGTGACGTTGCCCGTGAGGCTGGTGGGGCCCGCGGAGGCCCAGGTGCTGGTGGCGGGATCGTAGGTCTCCGCCGTGCCCACGAATCCGGACGAGTTGACGCCGTTGACGACGAGCAGTTTCCCGTTGGGGAGCAGGACGGCCGCGTGTTGCCCGCGTGCCGTCGCCATGGACGGGGTGGCGTACCAGGCCGGTGCCGTCGCGAGACGGGCGTGCGTGGTGCGGATGCCCTCGGATGCAGCCGGGCGCTCGTTCCCGCCGCAGGAAAGAAGGCCCAGGCTCGCGGCGAACAACAGGAGCCTGCTCCAGACAGCGCGTTGTGACCGCATCGATGAAACCCCGATCCGCGAGGGCTGGCGCGACCACGACCGTCGGCCTGCCGCTCGACGTGAACACTCCGGGTTGCGGATTATCAGTGCGCCGGGTGCTGGGGCAATGCGTGAAAAAATCCGGCGCGGTCATCCGCCGCGTGGGTCGTAGATTTTCTCGGGAGGGACCTCCAGGAAGCGGCGCCACCAGAGACGGGCCTCCTCGTCGGTGTAGCCGTCCCAGGTGTTGACGTGGGGGAAGGGCAGGAGCCAGGGCTCCAGGAACCGGGCCAGTTCGCGATACGCCGGCAGTGTCTCACCCCACTTCGTATTCCCCGCGAGCGGCACGGGGCCCAGGCCGATCAAGGCACGGCCTCCGGTGAGCTCCTGGACGGAGGTATCCGGGTGACTCAGGTGCGAGAGGAGCGCCTGGATGCCGCCAACGGTTTCGAGGAGGGGAGGGCCCAGGAAGTTCATCCAGTGGATGCCGTCAACTCCTTCTCCCATGCCCCACGTACTCTCCCGTGGAACATCCCAGCCAGGATGCTGGATTAATTGATCCCTCAGGAGGGGAAGGAGTTTCGACCTCCCACGGGTGAACGAGAGCGACAGTCCCGCATGGCCCGTGCTGAAGGGAAGGAGCTCCGCCAGCGACTGCGCCAGGTCGCGCGCCTTTTCAGGTCCCTGCTCCTCCAGGTACTGCATGGGGACCTTCACGCTCAGAACGCTGTACTCAGAAGAGGGTTCTCGCCAGGGAAGCCGTGAGCGGAAGCTGAATTCGTAGCCACTGGGATCCGACTCTCCGCCAATGAGATGAACCCATGTGTCGAAGCCCCGCTTGGTCAGCGTGCGGAACCAGATGGAGTCTTGCTCCATGTCATTCAAGGGCTCAAAACGAGGCTTCGCGACATGGCGCCGCGCTTCCTCCCAGAACTCAGGTGTGAGTGGGAAGGCCGCCTCACTGATGTCGGGGTCATAACCCGTGGTCAGTTTCTCAGGCGCATGCCCAATGGCGTTGAGAAACAGGTCCAGTGACTGTCTCGCGTATGGGGCAAGTGGTCCGTGGTCATGCGGTAGATAGAACACGATGCGCAGGACGAGTTGGACCCGGGGGAGGGTCGTGGCGAAGTGTTCAGAGAGCGTGTAGCTACTCACGGATGATCCCGAACTGAGGTGTGATGATGGCGGGATTGCATTGCCCATCAAGGCTTGCATACCGAGTCATCTGATCCCTTGTTTCTGGAACCGAAAGTGGATCGCTCTTCCGGTCCTTCAGGCATGGAAATTTGAAGTCGAAGACGCATTGGGCCTGATCTGGACGGCCTGAAGCGTGAAGGACGACGTCAGGCTTCATGATGTCCTGTTGTCCCCCCTTGCCCGTGCGGATCACATATCTCGGCTCGATCGAAACGTTGTTGGGGAAGTGCCGGAGGATTTCGCGCTGCACACATGCGAAGGCGACGTCATGCTTCAACCTTCCAAGTTCGGCCTGCCGTCGGATGGGATCGCCGTTCTTGTCATAGCCGACCACGCGCAAGCACTCCTTGTCGTCCGGGTATTTCCCCTGGCCGTACTCACGCTCATTGACGATGAAGTCCGCATCCTTCGCGCACTCCACCAACAGGTGCTCGATGCGGGCCACGTCCGCCGCCTCCAGGAGCTTCATCGTAGCGCTCGCTGTGGCCGCTGCCCTCACGGCCTTGTCCATCCAAGGCAGGAACGCCTCATCCCCCGGCTGCGTGTAACAGGTGGGATTGCGCAGACATGCACTGGTCGCGGAGTCGGATGTCTGCGCGTACTGCCTTGGACCCGAAGCGCAAGACAAGCAGAGCAGGGCCACCAGTCCGCCCAGAAGGCGCCCATCAATCATCGTCTTCACCCACGTCGTGCGCCGCCGCGTTGAACAAGCCGAAGCCCCCGGCCTCCTCACTGGAGATGTCTGCCCGGCGCAGGGCAGGGGAGTGCTGCGTCTGTCCCACCGCCATCCACCGTGGCGCGGCCAGCAGCACGCCGTCCTTCGGCAGCTCCGGCAGCAGGTGCTCCAAATCCCCGAGGATGAACTCCGCGTGCCCCACATCCTCCGGCTCAGGCATCCCCACCGGCGGATGCCACGGCCCTCCGTCCAGGTGCCCGAAGGGGAAGCTCCCCGTGCCGCTCGCGCCCCCGTACCCCCCTTCCAGCAACCGCCTTGTCCGCTCCGCGCCCCCCGTCACCGCCGGCAGGCACACACGCGTCAGCCAGTCCCAGGTCGCCGTGCCCTGCTCCACGGGCCAGTCCAGCTCCACCGCGTCGTCGGCCTTCGCCAGCAGCGCATCGATGTACGCACACGCCGCTCGTGGCCCCAGCACGCCACCCCGGCGCGCCTCCTCCACCGCCGAGGCCCACAGCTCCTCGCGGTAGTAGTGCGCGAAGTAGAACCCCGGCTCGTCCCACTCAGGCCGCACGCCCCGGGGCAGCTTCGCCAGCACCAGTCCGCTCGACAGGTACGCGGGCCCCGTGGCCCGGGGGTGGAACTGGCTGAAGGCCAGCCGGAACACCCGCACCGCCAGCCCCGCCTCCTCCGTCGCCTCCAGCCCGTCCGGACATCCCGCGCGCAGGTGGAAGTCGTCGAAGCGCAGGAACACGTCCACCGCCATGCCCACCGCGTTCTGACACAGCGACTCCAGGCACGCCGCCAGCGGATGCCCCGCGTCCACGGAGGCTTCCATCGACGCTTCCACCGACGCCTCCCACGCCGCCGCCAGCACCCTGCGCGTTCCCGCCTCCACCCGCAGCGACAGCCGCACCCGGCCGCCCTCGAACGGAGCCTCCCCGTGCCGGACGTCCTCCCCGTGAAGCGCGCCCCGATGTTCCTGCCCTGGAGTCGTCATGCTAGGCACCCATCCTTTCCCACACATCCCCTCCAGGCCAGGAGCCCCATGTCCGAGCCCTCCCATCCGCGCGACGGCGACTTCGAGCTCGTCACCCTTCGCAACGGCCACCGCGCCGTGCGCCACCTGGGCCATGGCGAGGTCATGCACCCCGCGGTGGGCCCGTGGCAGGAGGCCCTGCGCCTCTACGTCGACCAGCCCGGCATCGCTGACCGCCTGCGCCAGCCCGGCCCGCCGCTCGTCATCCACGACGTGGGCCTGGGCGCCGCCACCAACGCCGTCGCCGCGCTCACCCGCGCCCGCGAACTGGGCCCGGACCGCGCCCGCGACCTGCACATCGTCAGCTTCGAGGTGGACCTGGCCCCGCTGCGGCTCGCGCTCGCGGACGCGGAGGGCTTCCCCTTCCTCCAGCCGTTCCGCGAAGCCGCCGAGAGCCTCATGAAACACGGCACCTGGTCCGAGCCCGGCATCCAGTGGGCCCTCAAGCTGGGGGACGCGGTGCCCTTCCTGGAGCCGGACGCGGGGCTGCCCCCGGCGGACCTCGTCTTCTTCGATCCGTTCTCACCCGCGTCCAACCCGGACATGTGGACCGAAGCCGTCCTCGCCCGGGTGCGCCGGCACTGCCGGGAAGACGGAGAGGGCGCCCTGCTGATGACCTACAGCGCGGCCACGCCCACCCGCGTCACGCTGCTGCTCGCGGGGTTCTACGTGGGCGCCGGCGTGTCCACCGGCGCCAAGGGGGAGACCACCGTGGCCTCGACCCGCTACGAAACACTGGCCGCCCCGCTGGGGACCCGGTGGCTGGAGCGCTGGGAGCGCTCGTCCTCCCGGGCCCCGCACGGGGGCACCCTCACGCCTGAGGTCGAGCGTCGCCTCCGGACCCATCCCCAGTGGCGCTGAGCGCCCCTTCCGCGGAGGCCTCGCTCCAGCGCAGGTGGAACGTCGCCGCCGTGCCGTCGAACTCCTCCGGCAGCGCCACCACCCGCCAGCCCCCGCACAGCGCCACCGCGCGCGCCAGAAGCCCCGCCGCGAACGTCGGCTGATCCGCCAGCACGTCGTTCATCCAGAGCTCTAGCGACGTCGCGCCGCGCTCCACGATTTTGATTTCACTGAAGTTGTTGCCGGCGCGAAAGCCCAGGTCCGCCCGCAGCAGCATCCGCCGGGGACCGGCCAGCCGGCCCACGCCCAGCAGCGCACGGCCAAAGAAGGTGCCGAAGTAGGCGTCCATGAAGCGCTCGCCCAGGGAGTAGTACGCGGCCTCCGCCGGCACGCCGCCGTAGACGTGCCCGGCCGCGATGCGCAGGAACTCCCGCCACTGCTCCAGCGAGTAGGAGCGCTCCAGCTTTTTGTCGAGGTCCAGCCCCGCCCGCTTCAGGTGCTCGCGGCACGCCGGCGTCAGGCGGTTCTCCAGCGCGCGGACGAAGAGCGCGTCGACGGTCTGGGCGAAGACAAGCTTCTCAGGATTCATGGGGAGCACCCTACACGAAGCCCCCCATGCGATGCTCCCCCACCTGTGTACTGACGTTCAGTGTCGCGTCCCACGAGTGTCAGGAAGCTGGCGCGCGCCGCACCCTTCGTGAAGTCCGGGTGTTTTCAGACCCTACGTTGACGGACCGCGCCACCAATCCGCGGAGCCACTGGTGCGCGGGGTCGCCGTCGAAGCGCTCGTGCCAGACCTGGAGGATGTCGAAGGGGCGCAAGGGGATGGGCGGGGGGAAGACCTGGAGTTCGTACGCGTCGCGGAACGCGGCGATGAGGCGGCGGGGCGCGGTGAGGACGTGGTCCGAGCGCGACACCGCCAGCGGTGCGATGAGGAAGTAGGGCACGCGCACGGCGATGCGGCGCGGGGGCAGGCCGCGCTGGGCCAGGGCCAGGTCCACCGCGCCCACGCCGTCGCCCTTCGGGCTGATGAGGATGTGGGACAGCCTCAGGTAGGTGTCCAGGTCCAGCGTGCGGCGCACGGTGGGGTGGTCCTTGCGCACCACGCAGACGAAGTCCTCGGTGAGGAGCTTCTGCTGGCGCAGGCCCGGCCCGGACGGCACGGGCGCGACGATGATGGCCAGGTCCACCTCGCCCGTCTCCAGCTGGCCGGCGAAGGTGTTGCTGTCCACGTGCAGCACGGACAGGTCCACACCGGGGGCCTCGCGGCCCAGGAGCTCCAGCGCGCCCGGCAGCAGCACCGACCCGAAGAAGTCGCGCGTGGCCACGGTGAAGCGGCGGGTCGCGGTGGCGGGATCGAACGCGGGCTCGTCGCGCAGGGCCCGCCGCAGCTCCGCCAGCCCCCGCTTGAGCGGCGCGGCCAGCTGCTGCGCGCGAGGTGTCAGCACCATGCCGCCCCGGCCGCGGATGAGCAGCGCGTCGCCCAGCAACTCCCGCAGCTGCGCGAGCGCATGGCTCATCGCGGACTGGGTGAGGCCCACGCGCGCGGCGGCGCGGGTGACGTGCGCCTCCTTCAGCAGCGCGTCCAGCGTCACCATCAGGTTGAGGTTGATGCCGGAGAGGTCGACCTCCGCGGGGGAGGGCGCTGGGGTTTCATGAGCGCGGCGCATGGGCGCATGCATAGCATGCAGTGGCCTCATGAGGGGCGTGGGAGCACTGTTGCGCCATCTCGCTGTCGCTGGAGGCACCCCATGTCCATCGTCATCAACACCCCGAATGGCAACATCGGCCGTCCCCTCGTGGAGAAGCTGCTGAAGGCGGGCCGGAAGGTCACGATCATCTCCCGCACGCCGGAGAAGGTGGCGGACCTGGTGAAGCAGGGCGCGAAGGTGGTGCAGGGCTCCATCGACGAGCAGGCCACTCTGGACGCGGCGCTCGTGGGCGCGGAGGCGCTGTTCTGGCTGTCGCCGCCCGCCATCCGCCCGGACTTCCAGGACTGGGCGAAGGCCAACGGCAAGCTGGCCGCGGAGCGCGTGAAGGCGCACGGCGTGAAGCGCGTGGTGATCCTCTCCAGCGTCGGCGCGCAGAGCGGTCCGGGCACGGGGCCGGTGTCCGTGCTGAAGCCCATTGAAGAGGCCTTCCAGGCGGCGGCCCCCAACGTCGTCAGCCTGCGCGCGGGCTTCTTCATGGAGAACCTGCTGCGCGACGTGCACGGCCTGGCGAAGGCCGGCGCGCTCTTCAGCGCGAGCCCGGAGACGAAGGCCTTCCCCATGGTCGCCACCGCGGACATCGCGGCCAAGGCCGCCGAGGTGCTCCTGGACACGTCGTGGACGGGCCACCGCTATGTGGGCGTCCACGGGCCCAAGGACCTCACCTATCCGGAGGTCGCCAGCATCCTCACCCAGGTGCTGGGCCAGCCCGTGAAGTACGTGCGGGTGGGGCTGGAAGACCTGCGCAACGGCATGACGGGCGCGGGCATGCCCGCTTTCGCGGCGGACACCTTCGTGGAGATGTACGGCGCCATCCAGGACGGGCGCATGGACCCGGCCGAGCCCCGCTCGAAGGAGACCACCACGCCCACCACGCTGGCGGAGTTCGCCAGCACCGTGCTCAAGCCGGTGGTGGAGCAGGCGCGCGCGTCGTGACGGCGTCCGCCCGTTCGCTCGCATAAGGAACAGGACAGGGCAACGTCCGCTGCCCCGTCCCCTCCCTCACAACTGGTGCACGATGGAGGCCGGCCGGAGATTGCTCCGGTACGGCCACCCACCGAATACGAGCGCACCATGGACGAGCAACGCCCCGCCACGCCCCCGGCCCGGACGGACCCTTCCATCGACCTGCTCCACCAGCGGACCCGTCAGCCGCTGGAGGTCATCTTCTCCCCCCGCAGCGTCGCGGTGGTGGGGGCGAGCGAGCGCCCCGGCAGCGTGGGCCGCACCGTCCTCTGGAACCTCATCAGCAGCCCGTTCGGCGGCACCGTCTACCCGGTGAACCCGCAGCGCCCCAACGTGCTCGGCATCAAGGCGTGGCCTTCGCTGCGCGCGCTGCCGGAAGCCGTGGACCTGGCCGTCATCGTCACGCCCGCGAAGTCCGTGCCGGCCATCATCCGCGAGTGCGCGGAGGTCGGCGTCAAGGGCGCCATCATCATCTCCGCGGGCTTCAAGGAGACGGGCCCGGAGGGCGCGAAGCTGGAGCAGGAGGTGCTTCAAATCGCGCAGGCCGCGAACCTGCGCATCATCGGCCCCAACTGCCTGGGCGTGATGCGCCCCACGAGCGGCTTCAACGCCACCTTCGCCAAGGGCATGGCCCGCCCCGGCAACGTGGCCTTCATCAGCCAGTCCGGCGCGCTGCTCACCTCCATCCTCGACTGGAGCCTGCGCGAGGCCGTGGGCTTCAGCGCCTTCGTCTCCGTGGGCTCCATGCTGGACGTGGGCTGGGGAGACCTCATCGACTTCCTCGCGGATGATCCGATGACGCGCTCCATCCTGCTGTACATGGAGTCCATCGGCGACGCGCGCGCCTTCCTGTCCGCCGCGCGCGAGGTGGCCCTCACCAAGCCCATCATCGTCATCAAGGCCGGCCGCACCGCGCAGGCCGCGCAGGCCGCCGCGTCCCACACCGGCACGCTCGCCGGCAGCGACGAGGTGCTCTCCGCCGCCTTCCGCCGCGCGGGCGTGCTGCGCGTGGACTCCATCGAGGACCTGTTCCACATGGCGGAGGTGCTGGCCCGCCAGCCCCGGCCCTCTGGCCGCAGGCTCACGCTGCTCACCAACGCGGGCGGCCCCGCGGTGCTCGCCACGGACGCGCTCGTGTCCGGCGGCGGCGAGCTGGCCGTGCTGTCCGACGAAACCAAGAAGCAGCTGGACGGCTTCCTGCCGCCGCCATGGAGCCACGCCAACCCGGTGGACATCCTGGGAGACGCGGACGCGGAGCGCTACGCGAAGGCGCTGGAGACCACCGGCGCGGACCCCAACAGCGACGGCCTGCTCGTCATCCTCACCCCGCAGGACATGACGGAGCCCACCAAGACGGCGGACCGTCTCAAGGGCTACGCGAAGCTGCCCGGCAAGCCCGTGCTCGCCAGCTGGATGGGCGGTTCGGAGGTCGCCGCCGGCGAGCGCATCCTCAACGACGCGGGCATCCCGACCTTCGGCTACCCGGACACCGCGGCCCGCGTCTTCAACTACATGTGGCGCTACTCGGACAACATCGCCGGGCTCTATGAGACGCCCACGCTGGCGGAGGAGCCCACCGGCGGAGCCCGCGACGTGGCACGCGCCCTGGTGGACGAGGCCCGCGCCTCCGGCCGCACCCTCCTGTCCGAATACGAATCCAAGCGCCTGCTGGCCGCCTACGGCATCCCCACCGTGGAGACGTGGCTCGCCACGTCCGAGGACGAGGCGGTGGAGAAGGCCCGCACGCTGGGCTTCCCCGTGGTGCTCAAGCTGAACTCGCTCACGGTGACGCACAAGACGGACGTGGGCGGCGTGCGGTTGGACCTGCGCGACGAGGCGCGGGTGCGGGATGCCTGGCGCGCCATCCGCGACGCGCTCGTGGAGCGGGGCCTCCAGGACGCGTTCCAGGGCGTCACCGTGCAGCCCATGGCGAAGCTGGACGGCTACGAGCTGATTCTGGGCAGCAGCCTGGACGCGCAGTTCGGGCCGGTGCTGCTCTTCGGCGCGGGCGGTACGTTGGTGGAGGTGATGCAGGACCGGGCCCTGGGCCTGCCGCCCCTCACCACCACGCTGGCGCGACGGATGATGGAGCGCACGCGCATCCACCACGCGCTCAAGGGCGTGCGCGGCCGGGCCCCCGTGGACATGGGCGCGCTGGAGCGGCTGATGGTGCGCTTCAGCCAGCTGGTGGTGGAGCAGCCGCTCATCCGCGAGCTGGACATCAACCCGCTGCTCGTCTCCGGCGAGCGCATCATCGCGCTGGACGCGCGCGTGGTGCTGCACCCGCCGGACGTCGCGGCCGCGTCGCTGCCGAAGCTCGCCATCGAACCGTACCCGCACCAGTACGCGAAGCTGCTCACGCTGAAGAACGGCGAGCAGCTGCTCGTGCGCCCCATCCGCCCGGAGGACGAGCCCGCCATGGGCCGCTTCCATCAGGCCCTCTCCGAGCAGACCGTGTTCATGCGCTACGCGGGCCTGATGAAGCTCAGCCAGCGCGTGGCCCATGAGCGCCTGGCGCGCATCTGCTTCAACGACTACGCGCGTGAGATGGCGCTCGTCGCCGAGCGGCCGTCGCCGGACGGGAAGGGCGGGGGAGAGATCCTCGCGGTGGGCCGGCTCACGCGCCTGCGCGGCACGAAGGACGCGGAGTTCGCCATCACCGTCAGCGACCCCGCCCAGCGGCTGGGCCTGGGCACGGAGTTGCTGCGGCGGCTGGTGGATATTGGAAGAGACTGGGGCCTGCGCCGCATCGTCGCGGACATCCTCACGCGCAACCGCGGCATGCAGGCCGTCAGCAAGAAGCTGGGGTTCACCCTCGTGGAACACGAGGAGTTGGCCCCGGACATGGTCAAAGCCGTGAAGGTACTCAACGGCTGACCGTGCCCGGGGCTCCCCGGTGCTACGGGACTACACGTCGTCGCAGGGCGTGCCCAGCCGCGCGCCCGTGTAGACGCCCAGCTCGTTGTAGATGAAGGGCAGGTTCTCACCCACCGGCACCGCGCGCAGCTTCTGGCGCTTGCTCTTCACCACCCAGAACGACGGCTCCTCGCGGTCCACCACGAGGCGCAGGTCGCCGCCCTGCGTGGAGAAGATTTCTCCCTGCGAGTCGGTGACGACGTTGAGCATCTTCTGCTGCTTCACCTGGCCGCGCTGGCCCGTGAAGATGCGGAAGCTCTTGTTGTCCGAGCCGATGCCGCGCTCGACCAGGTAGTACACGCCCTTGTCGTCGCGCAGCAGCGCGTACGGCTGGAACTTCACCGGGCTGGGCTGGTACGTGGCCTTGCGCAAGAGCTCCTTGGCCTCTGCCGCCGGCACCGGCTGCTGCGGCAGGTTCTTCTCCCCGCAGCGCAGCGCGCACGTCTTGAAGTCTTCGCTCAGCTTCAAGTCGGAGACGACCCGGTAGTCCGTGCCGCGGAAGTTGTCGTTGGCCTTGGGGTTGAAGAAGCGGGGCTCGAAGAAGGCGCCGTCCGTGTCGGACGGGTAGCCCACGGGCACCACCTGCGTGAACGTCTTGCCGTCCCCGTAGAACAGGTCGCCATCGTGCTCGGGCGTCTGGGGCAGGAGGACGGTGTAGTGGCCCTTGCCGTCCGCGCAGACCTTCGCGGACTCCAGCACCATGCGCTCCTTCAGCTTCTGCTCCTTGCCCCAGGGGGGATCCAGCGCCAGCGCGGCTTGCGGGGCCAGGACGAGCCCCAGGGCGATGACCATGCGTCGAAGAGTCATGTCAGTGGGCTTTCGTTCTAGAGGGTGTCGGTGAAGTAGGAGGTGGTCTTGTCCGACTGGATCGTCTCATCGGAGGACACGGTCCAGATGACCTTCTGGGCCTCCAGCTTCAACGCGGCCTTCGCGTCCATGCGGCACTCCACCGTCTGGAGCTTCTGCTGCACGGTGCGCTTCGCCTCGTCGGAGCGCTCGCACAGCTTCTGGAGCGACTCCAGCGGGCTCGCGCAGTAGCTGCCGAAGGACATCTTGTCGAGGTTCTCGTTGGTGATGGAGTCCCAGGCCACGGTGGACGTCAGCTTCGAGCCGCACGCCTTGTTGGTCGCCGCCAGGGCCTCGGACAGCTGCGTCTCCGCCTGGTTCGTCCAGAACTTGCGGTCGAACGCGAGCAGGCCCTGATACTTCTTGTCGCCTTCCAGGTCCTGGTAGCGCTCGAAGACCTTCTCCACCTTCAGCGCGCCCGTCTTGCCCGTGTCCGGCTTCAGGTGCGTGTAGCCCGTGTGGTTCACGCCGCTGAAGACCAGGTCCTCGTAGCCGCCCCGATCATGCACGGTGACGAAGCGCTGCTTGTGGCCGCGCCACATCGTCCAGTACTCCACGGCGCGCCGCTGCTGCGTGTCCACCCCCGCGACCAGCACCTGGCCGTCCAGCTCGCTCTTGGTGCCTTCGAACGCGACCAGCGCCTTCTTCGCGTCTCCGGGCTCCAGCGCGATGAGGGTGATCTTCTCGCCGGCCTCGTTGGAATACACCTTGCCGGTGGTGGGCTTCGTCCCCGCCACCTCGCTGTCGGGCCGCACGCCCCGGGAACACCCCAGGGACAGCGCCACGACCCCCACTGCCAGTAGCACTCTCACGACGACTCCTTGGATTGCGGGCGCGCCCCCGCTCTGGAGTTTCCGCGCGCCCGGACGACCCTACAGGTCGATATCGTACTGCGAACAGTATTGTCGGACCCTTGGACGTTCCGTTGCCGGTACGCGGGTCCATTGCGCCCGCGAGTTCGCCAGGTCGTGCTGCTGGCAGTACACGCGGGTGAGCAGCGAGAACGACAGGCCGGTGATCTTCGTGCGCTGGCTGCGCCGGATGTGACGCAGCGCCTCCGCCGTGTTCGATGCGTCCAGTGCCTTCTGCGCCGCCGCCAGGTCCTCGCGCACGCTGTCCGGCATGGACTCGGGGGCGACGCGAGGCTTCGGCTTTGCGTTCACCGTGGGCTGCGTGGAGTTCTCCGGTTCCGTCGGCTGCGGCTCCGGATCCACGGGCTTGTTCACGTCCTCCGGCGGCGCCACGACCACGGCGGGCGGGGTGACGGGCTCCGTGGGCTGGGGCCGCGGCTGGACCGGGGGCGACGGGGGATTCACCACCCCGACGGCGGGCGCCGTCACGCCCGGGCGCTTCCAGAAGAAGGCGACGGCGAACGCGATGATGACCGCCATCCCCACGGCCACGGCCACCGGCCACTTCGGGCGGGCGGGGGCC
>NZ_RAWP01000141.1:0-21504 GCF_003668935.1 Corallococcus sp. AB032C
CCACTGCCGCAGGCCCGGCCCCGGCTGCCCCTTCAGCCGCAACCCCGCGAACAACACCCCACCCGCCAGGAGGAAGCGCATCCCCGCCATCCGGAACGGCGGAAAACCCGTCAGCGCGAACCGCATCGCCAGGTAGGTGGACCCCCAGATGACGTAGAGCGCGAAAAGGCTGAACAGCAGGCGACCCCGGTGGGGCGCGGGCTCGGCTACGTCGGGGGTCACGGTCGCGGTCGTCACGGCGGCGGCCTTCTAACCCCCACCTCCCTCCCGTGCGATGTGCGCTTTGCCGTACCCGTGCCACGCAGGCAGTCGGACCAGCGCCCCGCCTGCCTGCCAGAGAGGCCCTCCCAATTGAATGCCTCGGGCGTCCCTTTTAGAATTCTACAGGAGGCATGAAGACCCGGAGGTCGGGTCGACAGCCACCGGAGCGTGAGCGGGAATGCCCGACGAATTGGGTGAGCGCGAGAAGGAAGTCCTCCGAGCCGTGGTGCAGGAGTACATCACCACCGGCGGCCCGGTCGGCAGCCAGCAGCTGACTCGCAGAGGCGAGTTCGAAGTGTCTTCCGCGACCATGCGCAACGTGCTCGCCGACCTGGAGGCCCTGGGCTTCCTGGAGAAGCCCCACACGTCCGCCGGCCGCGTGCCCACCGACCGGGGCTACCGCTTCTACGTGGACACCCTGGTGAAGCTGCGCGACCCCGCCCCCCGCGACCGCGAGCTCATCCACGCCGGGCTCGTCCACGAGTCCAGCCTGGACGAGGTGCTGTCGGAAGCCAGCCGCGTGCTGCACTCGCTCACGCGCCACGCGGGCGTCGTGCTCACCCCCCGCGTCGACGCCGCCGTGTTCCAACGCATCGAGTTCCTGCGCCTGCGCGAGAACCGCGTGCTCGCCGTGCTCGTGGGCCAGAACGGCCAGGTGCACAACAAGGCCCTCACCGTGGACTTCCCGGTGACGTCCGACGAGCTCATCAAGGCCAGCAACTACCTCTCCGAACTGCTGCACCAGGTGCCCCTGGAAGAGGCGCGCGAGCGCATCCGCGCGGAGATGGACCAGGAGCAGGCCCTCTACAACGCGCTCACCGCCAAGGCGCTCAAGCTGGGCGCCGCCGCCACCGACCTGCAGACGCCGGAGCGCGTGCTCATCGAAGGCACCGGCTCCTTCCTGGAGCAGCCGGAGTTCGCGGACGTGGAGCGCATCCGCGCGCTGTTCCGCGCCCTGGATGAGAAGCACAAGCTGCTGCACCTGCTGGACCGCGTGCAGCGCACCAAGGAGATGCACGTCTTCATCGGCGCGGAGAGCGAGTTCTCCGCCGCCGGCGACGTCACCGTCATCGCCAGCCCCTACGGCACGGCGGAGGCGGTGCTGGGCACTGTCGGCGTCATCGGGCCCACGCGCATGGACTACCGGCGCGTGATTCCCCTGGTGAACTTCACCGCCCAGGTGCTCTCCAGCGTGCTGGAGAAGGTGTAGCGCGAAGCCCCTACTGCGGCGCGGGCGCGTAGACGCGCAGCGCCGCGGGGGCGACCTCGAAGCGCATGGGCGTCATGCCCACGTTCTCTCCGTCCGCGTTCACCTCCATGGGCGGCTCCGTCTCCACGACGAGCCGCGAGGTGTGCAGGTGCACGACGGACTCGTGCTCCAGGTGCCCGCCGCTCCTCATGCCCAGCGCCACGCGCGCCAGCGTGGCCACGTCCTGCAGGTGGCCCAACCCCGTGCGCTCCCCGCCGTCCGCCATGGAGGGCGCGGTGATGGCGTAGACGTGGAAGCGGCGGTCGTCCAGCGTCGCGTCCGGCGCCACCATGTTGCCCGCGCCGTGGTAGCGGCCGTTGCCCACCACCAGTTGGAGCGCGTCCACCTCCAGCGTCCGGCCATCCGCCTGGAGCCGGACGTGGAAGGGCTGCAGCGTGCGCATCTCCGCGGCGGCGGCCATGGGATAGGCCAGCTTGCCGGCGCGCTGCTTCAACTCCTGCGTGAGCCGCTTCGCGATGGCGGTGGTGAGCCCCAGGCTGGCGGCGTTGAGGAAGGGCCGCCCGTTGATGAGCCCCACGTCCACGCGCGCCGTGTAGCCGCCAGCGATGACGTCACACGCGGCCTCCAGCGTGTCCGGGATGCCCAGCGAGCGGGCGAAGTCGTTGCCGGTGCCCAGCGGCACCACGCCCAGCGTCACGTCGCGCCCCATCAGGGCCTGCGCCGCGCAGCTGATGGTGCCGTCGCCTCCTCCCACGAGGATTCGGCGGGCCCCCTGGGCGATGGCCTCCTCCACCACCTTGCGCAGGCGCTTGGGCCGCGTCAGTGCGTGCGCGGCCATGAGCGGGATGTCGTGGGCGGCCAGCAGCGCTCGGGCGGTCTCGAAGGCGTCACGCCCCGAGCGCGAGCGCGTATTCACCACCAGGACCGCGGGCCCCTCGTCCACGTGACGAAGGCGCGGAGGCGCGTTGAGTGCGGGTTCCAGGGGAAACCTCGGCTTTGAATGCAGCGCCTCCAAGCTGCGCACGACCGTCTTCCGGCACCAGCGGGACCCGGGAGAAAAGGGCAGGGGCTCTGTCCATTCCCCACCGCGACTCTCGGAGAGCTTCCGCGGGTGGACATGGGTAGGGGGCTGGCGGGTTCCCTCCCTGGGTAGACGTGTTCACCTTCCAGGCGACGCGGACTCCGTGCCACGGACCCGCGCCGGGACGTTCTCCAGGAGGGTTTGAATGGCACGAGGAAGCAAGGACAAGTACTCGGCGAAGCAGAAGCGCATGGCCGCGCACATCGAGAAGGGCTACGAGGACAAGGGCGTCGGTGAGAAGACCGCGGAGGCCCGCGCGTACGCCACCGTGAACAAGCTCACCGGTGGCGGGATGAAGGGCGGCTCCGGCAGCAAGGCGAAGGCGGCCCGTCGGCGCCCCGCGGCCCGCAAGAACGCGCGCAAGGCAGGACGCGTGGGCGGCAAGCGCCGCGCCGCCACCGCGAAGAAGAGCGCCACCTCCAGCCGCAAGAAGGCCGCGCCCACCCGGGCCCGGCGCACCACCACCGGCCGCAAGGCCTCCTCGCGCACCGGCACCGCCGGCAAGCGCTCCACGGCCCGCAAGAGCACCGCGCGCCGGGGGACGGCTCGCAAGAGCACGGCGTCCCGTTCACGCGCGAAGCGGGGCGGTTCGCGCAAGTAGTCCCGAGGGGCTCCACCGGTGGCCACGCTTCCGTGGCCGCCGGGGACGCCTTCACCCTGTCACGGGCTTCAGCGCGACTCCTCGTCCTTGGAGGTGTCTCGCGACGCCGCGTCCCAGGGCCAGGCCTCCGGGTCCTCTTCCAGTCGGCGCAGCAGCTCCGCGGGGTCCTTCACCAGCGTGCGGCAGCCGGCCGTGCGCAGGTCCTCCGCGCGGAAGCCGCCGCACAGCACACCCACGGACGCCAGGTGCAGCTTGCCCGCGGCCAGCGCGTCGTAGGGCGTGTCGCCCACCACCACCACCGTGGCGGGGTCCGGCTTGCCCAGCTTCACGAGCGCCGCCTCGAAGATGTCCGGGTGCGGCTTGCTCTTGTCGACCTCGTCCTTGTTCGTCTTCGCCTCGAACAGGCCGTCGATGCCGCACAGCTCCACGTAGCGCTTGAGCTCGTCGTCCTTGGCGCTGGAGGCCAGGGCAATCTTGCGGCCGCGCTTGCGCAGCAGCTGGAACAGCTCCTTCACACGCGGGAAGGGGCGCACCTTGGGGAGGAACTCGCGCTTGAAGCGCGCGGAGCGGTCCTCCTCCAGGTCCTTTCCGAAGCGCTCCAGCTCCTCGTCGTTGAAGAAGACGGGCAACAGCTGGTCCGCGCCCTTGCCAATCTGGCTGCGCACGTGAGCGAACGGGATGTCTCGCCCGAACTCGATGAACGACCGGCGCCAGGCCTCGGCGTGCTCGTCCACCGAGTCGATCAGCGTTCCATCCACGTCGAAGATGACGTTCTCGACCATGCGCGGCAAACCTCCGCCGCCAAGGTGGCGATGGCCGGCGTGCTGGTCAACCGCCCGTGGGTGACTTCGGTCCACTCTCCTGCGCTTCGCTGTCCACGAGTGTCCGGGTCTGCACGCTGTATCCCTCCGGAGCGGCGGGGGTGAACGCGTCGTTGGGCAGCGGCGTCTTCAGGTCCACCTTCGACAGCACCGTCTCCCCCTGCTTCGCGTCCCCCAGCCAGCGCGTCAGCTTCCTGGGCACGCACAGGCCCAGGTCCGTGTCGCAGTGCTCCTCCTCCATCCGCACCTCCGCCCGGGTGCCGTCCGGCGCGCGCGTCTTCTTGGCCAGGAAGTCCAGCGAGGGCCAGCGCAGCACGTACGTCACCTCCACGCCGCCGCCCGCCTCGCCCTCCAGCGCCATGGTCAGCTCCACGGCCTCCTTCGCCTGGGGCCGGCTCGCGGTGCGCTTCGCCTTCGCGCTGCGCAGCAGCAGCGGCGCGCGGAAGCCGTCCGGCACGAAGGGGGTGAAGATTTCGGTGAGGAACGCGGACAGCTTCTCCGCGGAGACCTGGGACGTGAAGGTGGTGAACTGCTTCGTCGCCTCCACCTGCTCGTACAGGTGCTTGCCGTCCCACCACACCTGCCGGGCCTGGGGCGCGGACACGGTGCCGCGCATCTTCTGGGGCGCGCGGTACGCGAAGGTGAAGCCCGCGGAGGCGGTGTCCCCTTCCGTCTGGGTGCCCTCCAACTGGTAGGCCGTCAGCTTCGCGTCGCGCGCGGCCAGCTTCTCTCGCACCTGGGCCATCAACTCCGCGTCGTTCGCGCCTCCGGACGAGGACGAACGGCACGCGAGGAGGCCCACGAGGGGCACGAGGAGGAGGGCGCGCATGGGAAGGCTCGGGGGCTGGAAATGGAAAAGGCCCCGCTGTTCCCAGGGGGCCTTCGGACTGCCTCGGTGAGGAGGCAGCTTGGACTACTTCACCGCCACGCCGGTCGCGGAGGAGCTGGTGATGCCGATGATGGTGCCGAACAGGGCGAAGATGCCGTGACGGGGCGTGGTGGACGCCGACTTCAGGTCCACCTTGGAGGCGCCCATGGCCTTCGCCTCGGTGATGAGGAGCTTGTTCACCACGGTGTCCAGGTCGCTCTGAACGATGTCGATGATGTGGAAGATCGCGGTCAGGCCCAGCGAGCTGCCCTGGATGACGGCCACGGCCTCGCCGTTGGCGGCGATCTCGGAGCCGGAGACGATGGCGGACTCGACGCTCGTGCAGCCCACGAGGGAAGCGGCGGCGACGGCGGACAGGATGAACTTCTTCATGGTTATCTCCCCAACTGATGGTGGCTTGGATGGTGACGGAGCGGCCCGGACAGGCACTCCGCCGTTCAGTAAGACCTCAAGCGGCCGGGGTCGTAGCAGAAGGCTTTTTCAAGTCAAGGACCCGGGGCGGGTTATTCCGAGTTCTGTTGGACACTTCATCCGGCGGGCGGAGCGGGAGCGGTCGCCCCTCTCGCGGACGTGAGGCATCTTCGCGCATGCACCCGGTTTCCGTTCCACGTCCCGCCCCTGCCCGCGTCTGGCTGCACCTGCTGCTCTTCGTGGTGACGCTGGGGACGACGTTCCTCGCGTACCTGCTGCTCTTCGGCCGCTCGTTCCCGTTCAGTGGGGGCGGGCTGCTCGCGGAGGACCGGACCCAGGCGCTGTTCTTCAGCGGGTCGCTGCTGGCCATCCTGGGCTCGCACGAGATGGGGCACTACGTGCTCGCGCGGTGGCACAAGGTGGACACGTCGCTGCCGTACTTCATCCCGCTGCCGGTGCCGGGGAGCCTGGGCACGCTGGGCGCGGTCATCCGGCTGCGCGGGCGCATCCCCACACGCAACGCGCTGGTGGACATTGGCGCCGCGGGGCCGCTGGCGGGCCTGGTGGTGGCGCTGCCGCTGCTCTACTGGGGGCTGTTGCACTCCACGGTGGTGGACTCGCCGCCGGTGCCGTCCGCGTTCCCCGGCGAGTCGTCGCTGTGGGTGCTGGGGCAGGAGCTGCTGCGCTGGGTGATGGAGAAGGTGACGCAGGCGCCGCCCGCGATGGAGCCCGTCTACACGAGCCACCAGACGCACTTTGGCGACAACCTCCTCATGAAGGCGCTGACGTGGCTGGCGCTGGGCCCGCTGCCGGAGGGCAAGGACGTGGTGGTGCACCCGGTGGTGATGGCGGCGTGGTTCGGCCTGCTGGTGACGCTGCTCAACCTGCTGCCAGTGGGGCAGCTGGACGGCGGGCACCTGAC
This sequence comes from Corallococcus sp. AB032C, assembly GCF_003668935.1. Taxonomy (NCBI): domain Bacteria; kingdom Pseudomonadati; phylum Myxococcota; class Myxococcia; order Myxococcales; family Myxococcaceae; genus Corallococcus; species Corallococcus sp. AB032C. The sequence goes on from NZ_RAWP01000141.1 coordinate 6,197, forward strand.
GTTCGCGGCGCTGGGGCCCCGGGCCCGTCTGGTGGGCCGGGGCGTGGCGGTGGTGCTGCTCTTCCTCACCGTGTTCGTCACCGCGTCATGGGGCCTGTGGCTGGTGGTGGCGAGCAAGGTCGTGGGCTTCGGCCACCCGGAGGTGTTGCGGCCGGAGGAGCCCCTGAGCACTTCGCGCAAGGTCATCTGCGCGCTGTGCCTGTTGGCGCTGGTAGGGTGCGCGATGCCCATCCCGCTGCGAGAGGTGTGGTCATGAAGTACCAGTGCGAAAGCTGCGACCGACTGGTCAAGGTGGAGACCTACGTCCTCGAGGAGCACGCGCTGGCCGTGGCGTGCCCGGCGTGTGGTGCGTGGACTCGGGCGGCCCCTTCCCTCTCCAAGCCGGCATCCCCTCGGCCCGCGCCCACTCCTGCGCATGACGGCGTGGAGGACCTCGCGGTGGCGGCGCCCTACGCGGCCCCTCCGCCGTCACCTCTCGCTCGGCCCAGTGTCACCGCGCTGCGGGTGGTGCGTCCGGATGCTCCCGCCGCGGCCCCGCTCGCGCTGGACGGAGACCCCTTCCAGGCGCCTCCGGGCCACTGCCCCAAGTGTGTGGCGCCCATGCGCGACGACGCCGGGGCCTGCTCGGCGTGCGGACTGGTCTACGCCAACTTCATCCCGGACGAGCACCAGCCCTCCGAAGCCCTGGCCCAGGAGTGGCGCGAGCTGCTGGAGACCTGGCACGACTGGGACGCGCACGACCGCCTGCTTTCCCAGGTGATGATGCGGGGCGAGATGGCCATGGTGGGCCGGCTGTACCGCGTGCGGCTCGCCCGCGCGCCGAACGACGCCCAGGCGCTGCGCGGACGGGATGAAGTGGTCCGCCGGGTGACGACCACGACGCAGCTCATCTCCGACGGACCCTCACCGGCGCTGGGGCGCAAGATGAAGACCGCGGTGCTGAGCACCGTGCTGGTGGTGTCCCTGGTGCTGCTGCTGGTGCTCTTCCAGATGATGCGCGCGTCCTTCTAGGCGGCGGGTCCGGCGGAGCGCTGGCCGGCCCGCTTCCCGGGCGGGCGGGAGAAGGGGCTTCACGGCCGCGTCAGGGAACGCGCGGGGGACGCCGGGCGCTGTTATCCTGCGGGGCCGCTTCAAGTCCTCCTGCCCCCGAACCGCCGCATGTCCGCGCCCGCGACCCGTCCTCTCTCTGTCGACAGCCTGCTGGGGCCTGGTGGCGCGCTGGAAGAGGCGTTGCCCGCGTACGAGCACCGCCCGGAGCAGCTCCAGATGGCGCGCGCGGTGGAGCGGGCCTTCTCCGAGGGCAGTTATCTCTTGGCGGAGGCCGGCACCGGCACGGGCAAGACGCTGGCGTACCTGGTGCCCGCGCTCCTGGCGGGGCGCAAGGTGGTGGTGTCCACGGCCACGAAGACATTGCAGGACCAGGTGTTCTTCAAGGACCTGCCGCTGCTCAGTGAGAAGCTGGGCCTGCGCTTCGAGGCGGCGTACCTCAAGGGGCGCGGCAACTACCTGTGCCTGCACCGCTACGAGTCCTTCGAGAAGGACCCGCAGTTCGTCTCGCGCGAAGAGGCGAAGCAGTGGCCGCTGCTCAAGAAGTGGGTGACGCAGACGGAGACGGGGGACCGGGCGGAGCTGGATTTGCCGGAGTCCTTCGCCGCGTGGTCCCGGCTGTCCACCACGTCGGAGACGTGCCTGGGCTCGCGCTGCTCGCAGTACGACACGTGCTTCGTCACGCGGATGCGCAAGCGCGCGGAGGCCGCGGACCTGCTGGTGGTGAACCACCACCTGTTCTTCGCGGACCTGGCGCTGCGCAGCTCCGGCAAGCGCACGGAAGGGGTGCTGCCCTTCTACGACGCGGTCATCTTCGACGAGGCGCACGCGCTGGAGGACGCGGCCAGCGGCCACTTCGGGTGCAGCGTGTCCAACTACCGGCTGGAGGAGCTGTCGCGCGACGCGGTGGCGGCCCTGCAGGCGAAGGATGAGCGCCACGCGACGCTCTCCGCGCTGGCCCAGCGGGTGCGCTCGCACGCGGACGCGCTGTTCCTCCAGGCGCCGCGCGCGCTGGGGATGTCCAGCCAGGAGTCCACCGTGGCCTTGCGCCCGGAGACGATGGGCAAGCTGTCCGGCGCGCTGGAGCAGGTGCGGGAAGGCCTGGCCGCGCTGGCGTCCTTCGCGGGCAGCGAGCGCGAGCCGGAGCTGGCCGCCATCCACCGCCGCGCGGAGGAGATGGCGGAGCAGCTCAGCTTCCTGGAGAAGTCCGAGTCCGCGGACCACGTGTACTGGGCGGAGGCGCGCGGCAAGGGGCTGTTCCTGCGCGCGAGCCCCATCGACGTGGCGAAGGAGCTGCGCGACCGGCTCTACGGCGCGCTGGACACGGTGGTGTTCACCTCCGCGACGCTCGCGGCGGACAGCCGCTTCGACTTCTTCGCCAAGCGCATGGGCATGTACGACGACGAGGGCCAGCCCGTGACGCGCGTGCGCACGCTGGCGGTGCCCAGCCCGTTCGACTTCCCGCGCCAGTCCGCGCTGTACCTGCCCACGCACCTGCCGGACCCCAGCGCCCCGGGCTTCATCGAGGCGGCGGCGGAGGAGATCATCCAGCTGTGCGAAGTGACGGGCGGGCGCGCGTTCGTGCTCTTCACGTCCCTGCGCAACATGGTGCGCGCGTACGAGCTGACGGCGACGCGGCTGCCCTATCAGGCATTGCTCCAGGGGGAACGGCCCAAGCAGCAGCTGCTGGACGCGTTCCGCCAGACGCCCAGCGTGCTCTTCGCCGCGCACAGCTTCTGGGAGGGCGTGGACGTGCCCGGGGATGCGCTGAGCCTGGTCATCATCGACCGGCTCCCGTTCGCGTCTCCTGGAGACCCGCTGGTGGCCGCGCGCATCCGTCAGATTCAGGCGCGCGGGGAAGAACCGTTCGACCAGTACCAGCTGCCGCAGGCGGCGCTGGCGCTGCGGCAGGGCTTCGGGCGGCTCATCCGCACGCAGGCGGACCGGGGCATTGTCGCGATGCTGGACCGCCGCATCGTGACCAAGGGCTACGGCCGCGTGTTCCTCTCCAGCCTGCCGCCCGCGAAGCGGATGGAGGACACGACGGAGCTGAGCCGCTGGTTCAACGGCCCGGTGCGCCCGGTGCCGCCCGTGCGCTTGATTCGCTGAACACGTCGCGCAGGCGCAGGCCCACGCGTGCCTGGAAGGGCGGGGCCAGCGTGTCCACGCCCGCGCGGCCCGCGAGGTACTGGCGGTCGAAGAGGTTCTCCACCGCGCCGAAGGCGTCCACCTTCCAGAACAGGTGGCGGCTCACGAACAGGTCCACCACCGCCGCGCCGCCCATGCCGCGCGTGTTGAGGTCGTCCTCGTACTGCGGGCCGAACACACGCAGCTGCGCGGTGACGGAGACGATGCGCGGGTCGTCGAAGGTGACCGCGAGCGAGCCGCGATGCCTGGGGTCCTGCGGAAGCTGGCGACCCACGAGGTCGGGCTGACCGGGGGCGCGCGTGACGACGGGGTCCACGAAGGTATAGGCGGCGAGCGCGGTCCACTGCCGGGACATGCGCCAGTCCGCGCCCAGCTCCACGCCTCGCACGCGGGCCCGGCCCAGGTTCTGTCTCTGGCGCGTGGCTCCGTCCGGCAGGGGCGTGGCGAGGGTGACGTTGGTGACGGGCGCGTCCAGCACGTTCCAGAAGCCGGTGACGCGACCGGTGAGACCGCGCGGGCCGGTGGCCTCCACGCCTGCCTCGGTGCCCCAGAGGCGCTCGGCGCCCAGGTCCGGGTTCGCGGCGGTGAGGACGGTGCCCACCTGGAAGGGGCGATAGAGCTCGTTGAGGGTGGGGGCGCGGAAGGCGCGGTACGCGGAGGCGCGCAGGGTGAGCCACTCCAACGGGCGCACGCGCGCGGCCAGGCGCGGACTGAGCTGGCGCGCGGTGCGGGGCTCGAAGGCGGTGGCGGTGGTGGTGCCGTTCGCGAAGCTCTCCAGCTGGCTGCCGTCGAAGTTGCGCCATGTGTCCCAGCGCAGCGTGCCGGCGAACTCCATCGCGGGGGACACGGTGTAGAGGTCCTGCACGAAGACGCCGCCGGACAGCTGCGTGCCCCGCGTGTTGCGCGCGTAGAGCGTCGTGGCGGTGTAGCTGGCGGGGAAGAGCACCTCGTCGGCCCTGCCGTGGGAGCGGCGCACGTCCACGCCCGCTGCGAGCACGTGGGTTCCTCCCAGCGTCAGCTCTGGACCGGTCCAGACGAGCGAGCCGCCCTGGTCGTCCGCGGGCACGTCCTGGAGGGCGGAGCGGATCTCGAAGTTGCGGTCCGGTGCGACGCGCGCGCGGTCCTGGGCGAAGTGCTGGGTGCGGCCATGGAGGCCCAGCTCGAAGGCGCCGGCGTCCGTGCGGAGGCGGGCGTTCGCGGCGAACCACATGAGGTCCACGCTGGCGACGGTGTACTGGGTGCCACCGTTCTGCGTCTCGCGGAACACGCCCGCGCGGGCGGAGAGGGACAGGCGGTCGGTGGCCGCTGCTTCGACGCGAGCCTGGGCGCTGACGTGGTTGGAGGGCGTGTCTCCGTCGATGCGGCCGCGCTGGCCTTCGGGGACGATGCGGTAGCCGTTGCTGGTGAGGCCCTCGACCTCCAAGGAGGCGCCCACGCGGCCCCAACGGTCCGCGATGCGAGCGGCGGCGAAGCCGGTGCCCAGGTTGCCGGCGGACAGGTCGACGTCGAGCACCGGGCCGGTGATGGGCCGGGAGAACAGCTGCACCACTCCGCCCAGCGCGGCGCTGCCATAGAGCGCGGAGCCGCCGGTGGGGACGACCTCGACGCGGTCCAGGCCCAGGCGGGGCAGGGCGCGCCAGAAGACCCAGCCTCCGTAGGGGTCGTTGAAGGGAAGCCCGTCCAGCAGCACCAGCCCACGCGCCACGCCGGAGGGCGCGAGCCCGCGCAGGTTGAGCCCCTGCGCGGTGGGGTCCGCGACGAGCGACGGCGTGCGGCGGAACGTGGCCGCGGACGGCAGCGTGCGGATGAGCGCGTCCTGCGTGAGCGTGGGGCTGCGTTCCATCTCCTCGCGGGGAATCACCACCGTGGTGGCGGGCACGTCGCGCAGCGGCCGCGGCAGGCGCGTGGCGGTGACGACGGTGCGGGTGTCGCGAGGAGGCTCGGGCTGAGGCTCGGGCTCGGCAGGGGCCACGAGCGCGGCGGCCTCCGGCTCGCGGGCCGTGTCCGCGTCCACCGTCTGCGCGGTGGCCACGCCGGGCAACAGCAACGCCCATGCGAGGCGATGGGAGAGCGACGAGCGAGAGACGGCGCGAGGTCCAGGCATCGGGCCCGCTCTACTGGATGTCGTGCTCCCGGGCGAGCAATGGCGGGCTCCAGAAACACGAACGGCGGTGAAGCGCCCGGAGGGCCACTCCACCGCCGCCGTTCACGGCCGGAAGGCCGTGGGGAACAACTACGCCGCAGCCATGCCACCGCCGGAGGCGGCCGGGCCCTGGTACTGCGCGTCGCCGAAGCCGAGCATCGGGATGAAGATGAAGCCCAGGAACGCGATGCCAATGCCGAAGCCCGTGCTCTTGCCGAAGGACTTGGCCAAGTCGATGCTCATGATGATGCCCGCGATGAAGCCCGCGGGCGGGCACAGCAGGAACAGCGCCATCCACCAGATGGGGCGGCCCACGATGGTGAGCATGATGTAGAGGTTGTAGAAGGGAACGATCGCCGCCCAGCCGGGCTGCCCCGCCTTGACGAACATCTTCCACATGCCCGCGATCACCACGGCGATGACCGCGAGGTAGACGAGCGACATCACGATGGCGAACGGCCCGGAGGACTGGGACTGCTGCTGCTCCATCGCCTGCCGCATCATCTCTGCTTGTTCTTCGTTCATGAGCGACTTCCCCCTCGGAAGTGTAGGACCCACCTCCGTGGGCGGATCCAAGTTCACTCCCGAACAAAGGCGAAGTCGGGGGGAGAAAGCAAATTCCTTCCCCCGCCCGAGGGAGGCCGCTCAGGCCTTGAGCGTCTCCGGCACCTGCCAGTCCGGCTTCAGCCGCTGGATGACCTTCACGAAATTCTCCTTGTCCTGGGCTTTCTCCAGGGCGGCCTCGGGGAGGATGACGTCGTCCTTCACCAGCCGCTCCAGGTGCATGTCCAGGGTCTGCATGCCCTGGTTCTGGCCGGCCTGCATCTTGGAGGCGATCTGGAACACCTTGCCCTCGCGAATCATGGCGGCGATGGCGGCGCTGCCCACCAGGATTTCGAGCGCGGCGACGCGGCCCTTGCCGTCCGCGGTCTTGATGAGCTGCTGGGCGACAATGCCGGCCAGCGACTCCGCGAGCATGCCGCGCACCTGGCCCTGCTCGTCCGCGGGGAAGGAGTTGATGATGCGGTCGATGGTGGCGGGGGCGCTGTTGGTGTGCACCGTGGCGAAGACGAGCACGCCGAAGCTGGCCAACTGGAGCGCCAGCTTCATCGTCTCGTTGGTGCGGAGCTCGCCGATGAGGATGACGTTGGGGTCTTCACGGCCGGCGGAGCGGATGGCGGTGGCGAAGCTGGAGGCGTGCGGGCCCACCTCGCGGTGGGTGACCTGGGACTTGAGCGATTCGTGCACGAACTCCACCGGGTCCTCCACGGTGAGCACGTGCGCCGGGCGCGTCTTGTTGATGTGGTTGATCATCCCGGCGAGCGTCGTGGACTTGCCCGAGCCCGTGGGGCCCGTCACCAGCACCAGCCCGCTGCGGCGGTCCGCCATCTTGCGCACCACCTCCGGCGTCTTCAGGTCCTCCAGTGACAGCACCTTGCTGGGGATGGTGCGGAACACGGCGCCAATGCCAGTCATCCGGTAGAAGTAGTTGGCGCGGAAGCGGGCCTTGGTGCCGTAGCCGTAGGCGAAGTCCAGGTCCAGCTCCTCCGTTATCTGCCGCTTCTGTTCGGGCGAGCAGATCTCGAAGAGCAATGACTCCAGTTCTTCGGTGGTGAGGGCTTCTTCGCGCAGGGGCATGAGCTCGCCGCGGATGCGGCCCAGGGGCGGGTAGCCCACGCCCAGGTGCAGGTCGCTGCCCTTCTTGTCGAGCAGGATGTCGAACCAGGCGGCGATGCGAGGGGTGTCCGTCATGTCAGGCGCCCTTCTTGCCAAGCAGTGAGCCCACCTTGGACAGCATCCGCGCGCCCTCCTGGGCGGTGGCGGGCGGGGGCACGGTGGGAGCGGCGCCGGGCCGCTTGCCCGTCACCATGGCCTCGATTTCGTCCGGGTTCTCCGCGAAGCCCTTCACCGTCTCCAGCGTCGCCTTTCCGGAGCGGGCCAGGTCCGAGAGCGAGTCCTCGAAGCGGATGATGCCCAGCGACTTGCCGCGCTGCTGGAGGGAGGGGATTTGATACGTCTTGTTGTCGCGGATGAGGTTGCCCAGGGCCACGGAGCCGGTGAGCACCTCGGCGGCGGCGACCAGGGACTTGCCGTCCGTGCCAGGCATCAGCCGCTGGCTGACGATGAGGCGCAGGCCGCTGGAGAGCGACAGCCGCACCTGCTGCTGGTCCGCCGGCGGGAAGAGGTCGATGAGCCGGTCGATGGTCTTCGCCGCGCTGGGCGTGTTCATGGTGCTGATGAGCAGGTGGCCCGTTTCGCTGGCGGCGAGCGCCATGCGCACGGTCTCCGTGTCGCGCAGCTCGCCCACGACGATGACGTCCGGGTCCTCGCGGAGGCTGCCCTTGAGGGCGCTGGCGAAGGTGCGGGTGCTGGTGCCCACCTCGCGCTGGCTGATGAGGGCGCGCTTGCGCGGGTGCACGTACTCCACCGGATCCTCCACGGTGAGCACGTGGTGCGTCGTTTCACGGTTGATGATGTCCACCAGCGCCGCGAGCGTGCTCGTCTTGCCGTGGCCGGACGGACCGGTGAGCACGATGAGGCCCTGGTGGTGGTGCGTGGCCTTGGCGATGTCCGGGGGCAGGCCCAGCGACTCCAGGGTGGGGATTTCGCGGGGGATGACGCGGAAGGTGCCTTTGAGGCCCGTGCGCTGGCGGCACACGTTGACGCGGAAGCGGCCGGTTTCCTCGGAGTCCAGCGCGAAGTCCACGCTGCCGTCCTTCTCCAGCACGTGGCGCAGCCGCTCCGGGATGATGGGGAGCAGCAGCCGCTCCACCGTCTCCGGAGACAGCGGCGTGTCCTGCGGCAGCAGCTCCCCGGCCAGGCGCAGCAACGGAGGCCGTCCGGCCACCAGGTGCAGGTCGCTGGCGCTCATGCTGCGCGCCTGCTCCAGCAGCACGGTCAGGTCGCGGCCCGGAGCGGAGGTCGCGCGCGAGATGGGGATGACCCGCGCGGGGGGATTCGCGCTGGCGGTGGAGTGGGCCGCAGCGCCTGGATGGGACTGAGCGCCTGTATGGGCCGCAGCGCCCGCGTGGGCAGGAGCGCTCGCGTGTGAAGGGGCGCCCGCGTGTGAAGGGGCGCCCGCGTGGGAGGGCGCGCCTCCAGGAGCTCCGCGCGCGGCGGCTCCCGCACCCATTCCACCGGCCCGCGCGGCCGCGTCCACGGGCGCGGAGACCGCGGGCATTCCCGCGTAGGGCGTGCGCGTGGGGGCCTGGGCGGACACGGCCGGCATTCCCGCGTAGGGCGTCCGCGTGGGCGCGGCAGGCGCCGCCGGAGCCGCCGCGGTCGCTGGAGCCGCGGCGGCCGCAGCGCCTTCCGCGCTTCGCGTGAGGCGCACGTTCATCAGCTCGCCCCGGCGCACCGCGGCGATGTTGAGGGAACCCAGGCCGGTGGCGTTCACCGTCCATTGCACCGGCGTCTCCGACACAGAGGACGCGCGCGCCATGCCCACCATCGCCTGGAGGGCCTTCACGAGATCATCGGTGGAGAGGGCGCCTGGATCGACGGGCTCGTAGCCGTTGGCGCCGCGCACCATCGGAGGACGGCCACTGGCCAGGGCCAGCTCGGTGATTCCAGGACGCGAGAGATGACGCAGCAGTTCCGCGAGCGGTTTCATTCAGGGGGAAGCCCCACCGCTGCCGTGCGTCAGGCCCGGCGGGGTGGAAACTCCCGAAAGGATAGTCGACCGCCGCGCTCCAGGTCACCCTGGGGGCATGCCCCAAACGCACGACGGGAGCGGCCGTGCGAGGGCCCCTCCCGTCGGGTCCAACCGATTGCTGGGGTACCGCGGACTACAGGACTACAGCTCGCGCGACATCAGGAGCCGCAGCTTGCCGGACTTCTTGGAGACCACCGTGGCCACCGTGGTGAAGCCCGCCTTGCGGTAGAAGCCCACCGCGGGCGCGTTCGCAGGGTCCACGCGCAGGGCGATGGTCTTGCGGTACATGTCGCGCGCCGCGTCCAGCGCCTTGTCCAGCAGCATGGCGCCCAGGCCGTGGCGCCGCAGCTCCGGCTTCACCACGATGTTGCGCAGGTAGGCCGCGCCCGGCACCGGACCGTCGCGCTCCACCGTCACGTAGCCCACCACCTGGCTCTGGAGCCGCGCCACGTGGATGAAGGGCTTCAGCTGGGTGAGGGCCTTGAGGCTCTCCTCCTGCGACTCACCCCGCCCCTTCCAGGGCTCGGAGTTGGCGCGCAGGGCCGACACCGTCGTCAGATCCTCGTCGGTGGGCGGACCGAATTTGACCCCGGTCACCATTTCGTTGGGGAGCGTCGCTCCGTCCAGCACCGGCGTGGGGGCCGCCACCTCGACGCCAGGGTCCACCTGCTTCATCGTCATCGCCTTGCTCCTCCGTCGCGTCCGCGATCCTAACCGGTCCCCCCATACCCATGCACGCGATCATTCCGCGCGCATTGTCCTGTTTTCCGTGTGGGGAGACGTCCTCCTCCCAGGCGGGGAGCAGGAACTTGTCGAAACGCCGCCTGCGGGCGCGTCATTCCGGGAAGACATGTCCTGCTCCGCCGTCTGGACTGCGAGCGGCCTTCCGCGCGGGGCGTGAGGCCATTATAAAACCCCTGTCCGGGTCCCCCTCGGTCCGAGTTTAAGCCCCTTGCAACTCAACCACGCCCAGCGCGAGCTGACGCTCAAGATCGTCTATTACGGCCCCGGGTTGAGCGGGAAGACGACGAATTTGCGCAAGCTGCACGCGCGGGCGCGGCCGGACGTGCGAGGGCGCCTCCTGTCGGTGGATACCCACGACGACCGGACGCTCTTCTTCGACCTGCTGCCCGTCTTCTTCTCCACCTCCACGGGCTTCAAGGTGAAGGTGAAGCTCTTCACCGTGCCCGGTCAGGTCATCCACAACGCCACGCGGCGGGTGGTGCTGCAGGGCGCGGACGCGGTGGTCTTCATCGCGGACAGCCGGCGCGGGGCGGCGCAGGAGAACAACGCCTACTGGCGCAACCTGCAGGAGAACCTGCGGGAGATGGAGCTGGACCCCACGCAGGTGCCGGTGGTCATCCAGTTCAACAAGCGAGACCTGCCCGACAGCCTCACGGACGAGGAGCTGGCGGAGGTGCAGCGCCGGGGCAGCCAGCCGGTGGTGGGCTCCGTGGCCGTGCGAGGCGAGGGCGTGGTGGAGACCTTCCACGCCGTGGTGCAGACGGCCTGGCGCGCGCTGGAGGGCCGGGCGCAGCTGTCGCGCAACGTGGGCTTGAGCGAGGAAGAGTTCCTGGGGCAGATCTTCCGTCACATCGACCTGAGCGGCACGGCGCTGGAGGGGCGGTACGGCCCCGGCGCCATGCCTGGCGGCAGGGAGAGCGGGAGGGCGCCATGAACGGCGCGTCAGGCGGAGGATCCCGGAACACCGCGAGCGCGCCCCGGCGTGAGTCCGCGCTCCAGCGGCGGCTGTCGCTGGGGGACCTGCTGGACCTGCCGTCCTTCACGGAGGTGGTGAAGGGCTTCAGCGACCTGTACCGCGTGGGCATCAAGGTGCTGGACACGCGCGGCAACAAGCTGGCGGACGTGAAGGTGGGCCACGGCGACTTCTGCGCCTACGTCTTCTCCTTCCCGGACGGCCGCCACGCGTGCACCGCCATGGTGGGCCGGGTGAAGGACGGCCCCGTGCTGCCTGAGGCCGGCGGGCGCGTGGCGGACGGAGACGTCTCCGAGTCCGCGGGCCTCATCGCGCTCACCTGCTTCACCGGCCTGCGCTACGTGGTGATGCCGGTGCGCTGGGACGGCGACCTCCTGGGCCGGGTCATCCTGGGCCCCTTCACGCCGGAGGAGCTGACGGACTTCCCGGAGACGCTCACCAGCATCCACGGGCTGGACCTGGAGCGCGCGCAGGAGCTGCTGGGCCGCGTGCGCCGCGTGCCGGAGCGCACCGCCGCGCAGGTGCTGGGCCACTTCGGCCAGATGCTGGGCGCGCTCGTCGCCAGCGGCCAGAAGGCGTACCTGGCCACGCACCTGCACCTGGAATCCACGCTGGAGGTGCACCGCGAGCTGGAGGCGCAGAACGCGCGGCTGGTGCAGGCGAACGCGCGGCTGAAGGAGCTGGACCGGCTGAAGTCCACCTTCCTGGGCACGGTGAGCCACGAGCTGCGCACGCCGCTCGCGTCCATCCTGGGCTACTCGGAGATGATGGCGGAGGGGCTGGCGGGGCCACTCAACCCGGAGCAGCTCCAGTACGTGCGCACCATCGTGGAGAAGGGCGAGACGCTCCTCTCGATGATCTCCTCGCTGCTGGACCTGAGCCAGATTGAAGCCGGGCGTCTGCGCCTGTCCATGGCGCCGGTGGATCCTGGCTACGTCATCCAGACGGCGGTCTCCAGCGTGCTGCCGCAGGCGCAGCGCAAGGGCCTGGAGCTGGAGGTGCGGCTGCCGCACACGCCGCAGCCCCGGCTGGCGGGGGATTTGGACAAGCTGCGCCAGGTGGTGGTGAACCTGCTGGCCAACGCGGTGAAGTTCACGCCCGCGGGCGGCCGGGTGAAGGTGACGCTGTCGGACTCGGCGATGCAGCAGGAGCTGGGCGTGCCCGGCTACCGCATCAGCGTGGAGGACACCGGCGTGGGCATCCGCGCCGAGGAGTTCGAGCGCATCTTCCAGAGCTTCTACCAGGTGGATGGCAGCTCCACGCGCGAGTTCGGCGGCGCGGGACTGGGCCTGGCCATCGTGAAGAGCCTGGTGGAGGGCCACGGCGGCCGGGTGCGCGTGGAGAGCGAGTTCGGCCACGGCTCGCGCTTCATCGTCCAACTGCCCCTGCACCCGCCCATGCAGGAGCGCGGCTTGACGGCCGCGCCTCCCATGCCGGAGCCGGACCGCTTCTAAAGGCAGACAGCAGCATGCCGCGGCGCGCCAGTTACGGTGCAGGCGGATGGCTGGATTCATGTCCGGAATTTAGAGTTTATACGGCTTAAGCTTGATTTAGGCTCAAAGCTGTATAGTCTGTTTTCTGTAGTTCCCAATCCCCCTGACATTGGAGTTGCCCATGAAGACGTTCTCGATCCGCGCGTTCGGCGTGGCTGCGTTCGCTATTGCCGGTCTGACGGTGGGCTGTGGTGGCGCGCCGGAGGACATGGAGGCGCAGCAGCAGGATGGCACGCAGGTGAACGCGCCTGCCCAGGAGGAGAACAACGACCGCCCGGTGCACGCGAAGTACTTCCGCTGGGTGTGCAACGCGAACACCGTGGGCCTGCGCACCTCGCCGGGCGGCGCCGTGTACGCGCAGATCAACTACGGCGAGGGCGTGGAGGTGTACAGCCGCGACGGCAACTGGATGTACGTGCAGCGCCTGTCCACCGGCCAGTGGGGCTGGACGGACGCGACCTACTTCTGCGTCTGAGCCCGCTTCGTTAGTCCGCGTGGGGCTGTTCGGAGGCGTGGGGCTTGAACAGCTCCGCGCCTCCGGCGTCCGCCGGAAGGAACGTGGGCAGCCGCGTCTGCACGAACGCGCCCACGAGCCCCAGCAGCATCACCACGCCCAGCGCGCGGCCCAGCCGCAGCGTGAGCGACCGCTGTTCCGACACGCGCGCCACGAGGATGAAGTTGATGGCGGCGCTGGCGAGCGACGCGATGATGGCGCCCACTCCTGCCGTCGTGGGGGAGATGATGCCGTTGGCGCACAGCGACGCGGCGGACGCCACCGCGGACGCGCTGGACACCAGTCCGCCCACGGCGCTCACCGCGTAGAAGCCCCAGCGGCCCAGCAGCGTCTGGCCCACGGTGCCCACCACCTGGAGCGCCAGGAAGATGAGGCCGAACTTCAGCGCGGACGGCAGGGAGAAGGGCGACTTCAGGGGCAGGGCGGGAGGCTCGGCGCCGGGCGTGGCCTCCGCGCGCGAGCGCACCAGCGCCAGTCCCGTGCTGGACAGGAGGATGAGGACCAGCGGGATGGCGGAGTCCACCAGCGCGCGGAATGAAAGCAGCCCCAACAGCACGGCGTTGCGCAGCGCCATGGCGGCGGTGGCCAGCATCACGCCCCGGTAGGCCACGTCGAGCAGGCGTCCGGAGGTCTCGCGCACGCGGTTGGCCAGCTCCGCCACGGTGACGGTGCTGTTGACGAGCCCGCCCAGGAACCCCGTCACCTCCACGCCGTGCGTGCCGAACATCTTCCACAGCATGTAGTTCACGAAGCCGATGGCCGCGATGAGGATGACGGTCACCCACGCGGCGCGCGGCTCGATGAGGCCCCACGGGTCCACCGGCTGCGAGGGCAGCACCGGGTAGATGGCGAAGGCGAGGATGGCCAGCAGGATGGCGCTGCGAAGCTCCTCGGCGGTGATTTTGTGGCTGAAGGTGGCCATCCGCTCCTTCCACGCGAGCAGGCCCGCCGTCGTCACTCCCACCGCCGCGGGAGTCACCGTATGGCCCAGGCCGCACAGCACGCCGGTGAAGCCGGTGACGAGCAGCGCGGCGGACGTGGTCAGCTCCGCGCCGCCGTTGGCGCGCAGGGACTGCCAGTTGAGGAAGCACAGCAGCACGCCCAGCAGCGCGAGGCTGAGCAGCGCGAAGTTCGGGCCCAGGAGGCCGCCCATGCCGCCCAGCAGCGCCGCGAAGCCGAACGTGCGCAGGCCGGCCTCCTTGCCGCGCCACTCGCGCTCCAGCCCGACGAACAGGCCCACCGCGAGCGCGAGCGTCAGCCGCATCAACGTCTGCAGCGGTGGCCAGGAGACGACGGGGGGAAGACCTTCCATCATGCGAAAACCTCTCTCGGACCGTCATGCTCGCGTGTCGGGCCGACGTCAACGCCGCACCCCGTCACGCGAAAGGGCCCCGCGTCAGGTGAGGGCGCGAGGGCCTTCGGGGGCGGGGCCGCCGCTGACGACGTGCAGCCGCTCCCAGCCTTGTCGCGCCAGGAGCTGATGCAGCCTCGGCCGCAGCGCAGCCTGGAGCGCCTTTGCTCCAGCCTCGTCCTTCAACGACAGCGCGGGCAATGACCAGCGCTCGCGCACGCGCGCGTCCATGCCCGGGGCATGGTCCGCGACGTCGATGAGAACGTAGTGCGACGCGGGCACGTTCCGGTCCCGCAGGGGCGCTGCGCGCAGGTTTGCCTCCCGCATCAGCACCTCCACGGCGGGCGGTGGCCCATCATCCAGGCCCGAGCCCGGCGGCGGCGACACCACCGCTCGCGCCCGGTCCGGGTGCGCCAGCGAGTTGAAGAGGGCGGCGGCCAGGTGCGCCGGTCCTGCTTCCGCGCACTCGAAGACGACGGTCTCCACTGCCGCCGCGGCGGCGGGTTTCGGCGTGCCGCCCAGCAGCCACCGGAAGAGGAACACCGCCAGCGCCGCGCCCAACAGCTGGGCCGCGACGAAGGACTCCACCTCCCACGGACTCATCACGCCCACGTGGGCGCTGGCCGCGCGCGCCAGCACCAACGCCGGGTTCGCCAGCGAGCGCGAGTCCGTGAACCACACCGTCGCCGCCACGTACCCCGCGATGGCCAGCGGCGTCGCGGACGGGCGCGTCCGCACGCAGCCTCGCACCACCACCAGCAGCCCGAACGTGGCCACCATCTCCGTGAGGAACCGCGCCCCGTCCGCCGCGGGCATCCTCGCGGTGAGCAGCAGCGGCTCATTGCACATGCGGTGCGCCACGAGCCTGCCCACCAGGCTGCCGGACAGCTGCGCCAGCGCGTACAGCGGCACCTCGCGCCAGGGCGTGCGGTCCCCCAGCGCGTCCGCGAAGGTGAGCGCCGGATTCAAATGCGCGCCCGACAGCGGACGCAGCACCCACAAGAGGCACGCCAGCACCGCGCCGCAGGACAGGGACATGAAGAGGCGTCCCTCGGTGGCGCTCGCGCCCAGGTGCTCCGCGACGTGGTGCGACCCCTCCAGCGCCACCACCACCAGCCCGCAGCCCAGCGCTTCGGTCACCAGCCGGCGGCGCAAATCCATGGGTGTGGCGGAAGAGGGCACTCCCTGTCCTATGCCTGGGCGGTCCGACACCGTCAACGCCACGCGCTCCCATCCCGCC